>JAZOSS010000111.1:0-10079 GCA_045657205.1 Eubacteriales bacterium | reverse complement strand
ATATGAAGTCAAAAACGGGGATTTCTTCAAAATAGGTATCCCGTTTACGCTTGACGCAATCATTCCTGCGTATATTTACATCTGGCTCGTTTACGGAGTGTAAAGGTTTTATAAAAATTCAAATGACACTTTCAAAATTTGAGAGTGTCATTTTTTTATGCGAAAATATGATTTTAAACAAAATTGAATATATATTGTAATCACTGTAATATTATGGAAAAATAAATTAATGAAATGTTAATTATGTTATTCGACTGTGTACGATGTGTTTTTGAATTGTGATTTTATATGTATCATCCGCACAAGTGACCACAAGACGTTCATTTCTTCGTCTAAAATTCAGGCTTTAATTATGATATAATTTACTTAAAAGACAAATAAAAGCAAAAAAGTATTAAGAGGTAAACAATGTATAAAAATGTAATTAAAACTAAAAAATTCAATAATATTACGAACGTTACTGTAAAAGTGAATGACTTCGATATCGTTTACAGATTGCTTGTGTCGGAAAATGACAGATGTATTTTCTCCGTTTGCGTTTCGCTTTATGAAAAAGGAGAGCTTTCTGACGAACGGTTCGCATACGATATAACATCTGATAGAAAGGAAGCCGAGAGGATATTCCGCATCCTTTACGAAAACACCGTAACACCATCGTCATTTTACGAGTGCATAGATGCTGTGTTTGATATCATCTGAAATTAATTTTATATATAATTTTAAAAAAATACTTTTCAAAACGTATGTTTTATGATATAGTATCATATAAGTAATTTATCGTACGAAAGGCTTAATGATATGAAACAGATATTACAGCTTCTTGAAAAGGATGCCAGATTGACCACGGAGCAGATGGCGGTTATGCTTAACTGCAGTGAAGATGAGATCAAAGCGGAAATGGACCGTCTTGAAAATGAAGGCATTATTCTCGGATATAAGGCACTCGTCGACTGGGATAAAACAGACAGAGAATACGTAAGCGCAGTTATCGAGCTTAAAGTAGCACCTCAACGTGACAGGGGGTTTGACAGAATTGCGGAAAAGATCTACAATTATCCCGAGGTACAAAGCGTTCATCTTATGTCGGGTGGATACGATCTTATGCTCGTTATTGAAGGTAAGACTATGAAAGAGGTCGCTTATTTCGTTGCATACAAATTAGCGCCTATGGAGGATATAGTATCCACCGCCACACATTTCGTGCTTAAAAAATATAAAGATAAAGGCGTTATTTACAAACAACCCGAAAAAGATGAAAGAGAGAGCATTGTGTGATGGATTATTCAAAAATTCTGTCCGCTAAATCAAAAGAGCTGAAGCCCTCCGGTATACGTAAGTTTTTTGATATGCTCGGCGGTATGGACGACGTCGTTGCCTTGACTGTCGGCCAGCCCGACTTCGTAACCCCCTGGCACATAAGACAGGCAGGAATTGAAAGCCTTGAACAGGGAAAGACGTATTACACGTCAAACAGCGGGCTTTTTGAAATGCGTTACGAGATAGCAAGATACCTTGAACGCAGATTCGGACTTTATTACGATCCCAAAACGGAAATAGTGGTAACGGTCGGCGGAAGTGAAGCCATTGATATGGCTTTAAGAGCAGTCATTGATCCGGGGGATGAAGTTATAATTCCCACACCGTGCTTCGTTTGTTACGATCCGCTTGTCCGTATGGCAGACGGTGTTCCCGTAACGCTTATTACGGAAGAAAAAGATAATTTTAAATTGACCCCCGAAAAGCTTAAAGCGGCAATAACACCCAAAACAAAGCTTCTTGTACTTCCTTTTCCCAATAACCCCACGGGTGCTATTATGACCGAGCAAGAGCTTGAGGAAATAGCGGATATCTTACGCAAAACGGATATAATGGTGCTTTCCGATGAAATATACGCGGAAATGACGTACGGCGGAAAAAATCACGTTTCAATAGCGTCGCTTCCCGATATGAAGGAAAGAACGATAGTTGTAAACGGATTTTCCAAATCTTACGCCATGACAGGCTGGCGTATGGGATATACGGCAGCTCCTGCGGCTGTGAGCGAGCAGATATTGAAGCTTCATCAGTTTGCGATAATGTGCGCCCCGACGACGAGCCAGTTTGCCGCAGTTGAGGCACTTAAAAACGGTGACGGCGATATTGAGGATATGGTAGCGGAATACGACAGAAGACGAAGATTTCTCGTTGACGGTTTAAGAAAGATAGGTATACCGTGTTTTGAACCCGAAGGAGCGTTTTACGTGTTTCCGAACGTCGGTGTTTTCGGACTCAGCAGTGAGGAATTTTGCGAACGGCTTTTGTACGAATACCGTGTTGCAATAGTACCGGGTACGGCTTTCGGTGACTGCGGTGAGGGCTTTGCCAGAATATCTTACGCATATTCGTTAAAGCATATATCACAGGCACTTGAAAGAATGGAGCGGTTTGTAAATTCTCTTAAAAAACAAGGGTAAATGTAACCAATTTGTAACAAAAAGAAGATACTACTTGAAAAAAAGGAAATAAGCGTATATAATCTTGTCAAACGGGGAGCTTGTGTTACAGGCTGAGAGGAAGGTGTACCTTCGACCCATATACCTGATACGGATAATGCCGTCGTAGGAATCATAGCGATTTTTAAGGCACCGTATCGGTGCCTTTTTAATTTAATATACGGGAGCTTGTGTTACAGGCTGAGAGGAAGGTATACCTTCGACCGAGAACCTGATTTGGATAATGCCAACGTAGGGATGCCCACATATAAGGGAAAAGATCACATTACGGAAGTTACCAATATCGGTACTTCCGTTTTTTATTTTGGAGGTTTTATGGTAAAGATCAACGGCGAAAAACTGGACGTTGCAGGAAAGACTGTCAAAGAATATCTCCTGATGACAAATTACGATCCCAAACGGATCGCAGTTGAACGTAACGGTGAGATCGTTCCGAAAGCACAGTATGAAAAAACCGTACTGAAGGACGGTGACGCACTTGAAATCGTCAGCTTTGTGGGAGGAGGTTGAGCTGATTTTGACAAAAGAAGAATGGGATAAGGCTCTTTGTGAAAGACACGGAGAAAAACTGCAAAAGAAATTTTCATCGGCAACTGTTGCCGTCTGCGGTCTCGGCGGACTTGGTTCAAATATTGCACCCGCACTTGCCAGAGCAGGTGTAGGTAAACTCATACTTGTTGATTTTGACCGTGTTGATATCACCAATCTGCACCGTCAGCAGTATAAAGTAAATCAAATAGGTATGTACAAAACGGATGCTCTTTTTGAAAATCTAAAGGAAATATCACCGTATACCGATATCGAAACACACACAGTCCGAATAAGTGAAGAAAATGCAGCGGATATTTTAAAAAATGCCGATATCATATGCGAAGCATTTGATGATGCTGAATGCAAAGCGATGCTTGCAAACCTTGTCCTTGAAAATATGCCCGATAAATTTCTTGTAGCATCGTCGGGCATGGCAGGACTCGGAGAAGCAAACACGATAAGAACACGAAAGCTGACAAAAAGATTTTATCTGTGCGGAGATGAAGAAAGCGACGTGCAAACAAAAGGAAGCCTTTTTGCATCCCGTGTAATGCTGTGTGCATCGCATCAGGCGCATACGGTGTTGAGAATTTTAGCAGAAAAATTTGAAACTTAAAGAAAGTGAGAAACGAAAATGAAAAATGACAAACTGATAATCGGGGGATATGAATTTAATTCACGCTTTATCCTCGGCTCGGGCAAGTACTCGATGAAGCTTATCGAAGCGGCAGTCAAAGATGCAAAAGCGGAAATTATTACTCTTGCCGTCCGCCGCGCAAACACGAAAGATCGGGAAAACATCCTTGACTATATTCCCAAAGGAGTCACTCTGCTTCCGAATACAAGCGGCGCAAGAAACGCAGAGGAAGCCGTGCGTATTGCAAGACTTTCCCGTGAGCTTGGATGCGGAGATTTCGTAAAGATCGAGATAATGCGTGACTGCAAATACCTGCTTCCCGATAACTGTGAAACGGTAAAAGCAACGGAAATACTTGCAAAAGAGGGGTTTGTTGTTATGCCGTATATGTACCCCGACCTTAATACGGCGCGTGACCTTGTAAACGCAGGGGCATCATCTGTTATGCCTTTAGCATCTCCGATCGGCTCAAATAAAGGACTTGCAACAAAAGAATTTATTCAGATACTTATTGATGAAATAGACCTGCCGATAATAGTTGATGCAGGTATCGGAAAACCCTCCCAGGCTTGTGAGGCAATGGAGATGGGAGCTGATGCCATTATGGCAAATACCGCACTTGCAACAGCAGGGGATCTTCCTATGATGGCATCCGCTTTCAAAAATGCCATCGAAGCAGGCAGAAAAGCATATCTTGCAGGACTCGGCAGAGTGCTCACCCGCGGGGCTTCCGCATCCGATCCTTTGACAGGCTTTTTGCGCGATTGAGGAGAACGTATGGAAAATCAATTTTTTGTTGACTCAAGTTATTTGTCGCCTGAAGCACTTGAAAAAAAACACCGCCTTGAAACTGATCCGTCATTTCGCAAAAGCCATATGGAATATCTGTCCGGGATGGAAGTGATCGAGTCGGATGTTTGTAAAAACGTGATGGCACAGATGAATTCTTACGACTATTCAAAATATACAGCAGCAGACGTAAAGACGGCTTTGGGACATAACACTTGTACGATCGAAGATCTTAAAGCACTTCTGTCACCTGCTGCCGAGCCTTTCCTTGAACAAATGGCACAAAGAGCACGTGTTGAAACGAGTAAGCACTTCGGAAATACGGTGTATCTCTTTACACCGCTTTACATAGCAAATTACTGTGAGAATTACTGCGTGTATTGCGGATTTAATTGCTATAACCACATCAAGCGTATGAAGCTTTCAAAAGATCAGATACAAAGGGAAATGAAAATAATTGCCGACAGCGGTATGGAGGAGATATTGATCCTCACAGGTGAAAGCAGAGAAAAGAGCAACGTTGAATATATAGGTGAAGCTTGTAAGCTTGCAAGAAAGTATTTCCGTATGGTCGGGCTTGAAATTTATCCAGTTAATACCGATGAATACAAATATCTGCACGAATGCGGGGCGGATTACGTAACGGTGTTCCAGGAAACGTACGATGCGGATAAATACGAAAAACTTCATCTGCTCGGACATAAACGTGTTTGGCCTTACCGCTTTGACGCACAGGAACGTGCGCTCCGCGGCGGAATGAGAGGCGTTGCTTTCTCGGCACTTTTAGGACTTTCGGATTTTCGAAAAGACGCCCTTGCAAGTGCGTTGCACGTGTACTATTTGCAAAGAAAATATCCGCATGCAGAGATGTCTTTGTCTTGCCCGAGACTGCGCCCTATTATCAATAATGATAAAATAAATCCTTTGGACGTACACGAACGTCAGCTTTGCCAGGTCCTTTGCGCTTACCGTATTTTTCTGCCCTTCGTAGGAATTACGGTGTCATCCCGCGAAAGTGCCGAATTCAGAAACGGTATAGTGAAGATCGCGGCAACAAAGGTCTCCGCAGGTGTTTCCACGGGTATCGGAGATCACGAAAGTAAATATACAGGCAAAGAAACGGATGAGGTGCAGGGCGATGAACAGTTTGAAATAGACGATGACAGAAGCCTTGATAAGATGTATAAAGATATTGCAGATGAAGGTCTGCAACCCGTTTTAAATGACTATTTGTATGTGTGAGGCAGAAATGAAAAAATTTGATCCGAGTTTGTATTTTATAACCGACAGCACGAACTATACAGAGGAAGAGTTCCTTTACCGTGTGGAAGAAGCGCTGAAAGGCGGGATAACACTTTTACAGCTTCGTGAAAAAAATAAAAGTACGCGTGAGTATATACGTCTTGCCGAAAAGGTACACGCGATCGCAAAGCGTTATAACGTTCCTTTGATAATTGACGACCGCGTGGACGTCGCTTTGGCAATTGATGCAGAGGGCGTTCACGTGGGGGCTGATGATATGCCCGTTGCAAGCGCAAGAAAATTGATGGGAAATGATAAGATAGTAGGAGCAACTGCCAAAACGGTTCCGTGGGCAAAGGAAGCGTATGAGCAGGGTGCTGATTATCTCGGAGTCGGTGCGATATACCCGACAACAACAAAGGTTAAAACGGTTCTTACATCCACAGATACACTGCGTGATATATGTAATGCAGTACCGATTTCCGTTAATGCTATCGGGGGACTTAATAAAGATAATATTGATATTCTTGCAGGTATTCCCATTGACGGAATTTGTGCGGTATCCGCTATTATGAAAGCAGATGATCCGAAAACGGCGGCGGAAGAACTGAAGGCAAAAGCAAAAAAGCTTGCTTTGATATAACAAAAAGCGGTGTATCGGGGGCACCACCTTACACCGCTATAAAAACGATGCTGACAAATGAAAGGAGTATTTTTATGAAAATGAAAACAGCATTGACCGTTGCGGGAGGCGACTGCAGCGGAGGCGCCGGTATTCAGGCAGATTTGAAAACAATGACAATGAACGGTGTTTACGCTATGAGTGCAATTACGGCACTGACGGCACAGAACACGACCGGCGTAAGAGCGATTCAGGAATCATCCCCTGAATTTTTAAAACAACAGCTTGATGCGGTGTTTGAGGATATATTTCCCGATGCAGTAAAGATCGGTATGGTATCTTCTTCAAATCTTATTGAAGTTATCGCAGAAAGACTCTGTTATTACAAAGCCGAAAACGTGGTAGTCGATCCCGTTATGGTATCAACGAGCGGATCTTCTCTTATGGAAAGTGATGCTGTAAAAACGCTTGTCGGTAAGCTTTTTCCGATAGCAGCACTTGTCACGCCAAATATTCCCGAAGCGCAGGTGCTTTCAGGGCTTGTTATCGAAACAAAATACGATATGATAAAAGCCGCAAGGATGATAAACAATGCGTACGGATGCGCCGTATTACTTAAAGGCGGACACAGTATCAGTGATGCTGACGACCTTTTGTATGCAAACGGAGATGCTGTGTGGTTTGAAGGTAAACGCATCAATAATCCCAACACTCATGGCACGGGGTGCACTTTGTCAAGTGCGATAGCTGCAAATCTTGCAAAAGGATATACACTTGAAGAGTCGGTAAAAAATGCTAAAAATTATGTTTCGGACGCACTTTTTGCGATGCTTGATATAGGAAACGGAAGCGGTCCTTTGTGTCACAATTTTAATATTCACCACAAATACCGAATCGGGGGTGTTGCAAATGAATAATAAAAAAACGACCGTATTTGAAAACTCCCTCATCTGGTTTGGAGGTGCGGTGTCGGTCGCAGAGATAATAACGGGTACTTATTTTGCACCACTCGGAGCAGTAAAAGGAGCAGTGACAATAATTATAGGCCATATTATCGGTTGTATTTTACTGTTTTTGGCAGGTATCATAGGCGGAAAAACGCAAAAAAGTGCTATGGAAACGGTTAAGATGAGCTTCGGTGAAAAGGGAAGTATTCTGTTTTCTCTTCTCAATATCATTCAACTTGTCGGTTGGACTGCAATAATGATATATGACGGGGCAAAGGCATCGGGCGGAATAATAAATTCCGAAAGTACTGTGTGGTGTGTGTTGATCGGGATACTTATAATACTTTGGATCGTTACCGGTATAAAGAATCTCGGTAAAGTGAATACAGTTGCCATGGGGGCGCTTTTTGTGATGACGATGGCGTTGAGTATTGCTGTTGCAGATAAGGGATCAACCGGGACTGAAATGTCGGATGAGCTTAGTTTCGGCGCTGCAGTTGAGCTTTCGTGTGCTATGCCGCTTTCGTGGCTTCCTTTGATAAGTGACTATACAAAGGATGCGGAAAAACCCATAAAAGCTTCAGCGGCAAGTGCGGCGGTTTACGGTATTACAAGCTGCTGGATGTATTTTATAGGTATGTTAGCAGCGTTATTCACATCAAAAAGCGACATTGCTGGCATCGTGCTTGAAGCAGGACTTGGTATTACAGGGCTTCTTATTGTTGTACTGTCAACGGTAACGACTACGTTTATGGATGTGTATTCGGCGGGACTCTCCGTAAAAGCAGTATTTTCAAATTTAAACAGCAAAAGCGCCGCTGTGGCTGTCGCCGTGATCGGAACAGCCGTAGCCATTATTTTTCCTCTTGATGACATAACCGATTTTTTGTATTATATAGGTTCGGTGTTTGCTCCGATGACGGCTGTTCTGATCACTTCCTTTTTCATTCTGAAAAAGGACAGCGGCGCACAAATGTTTGATGCTCTGAATTTTGTGTCCTGGTTGATCGGATTTTTTATCTACCGTGTGCTTATGAAAATGGATATCCCGTGCGGAAGCACTTTGCCCGATATCATAATAACCGTGCTATTGTGTATTGTTTTAAATAAATTGTTCTACTACAAAGAAAGAAAATAATTATCTTATTTTAAAAACGGTTGTATCTGCTCACCTTTAAGAGCGTATTCAACCGTTTTTTCAACGAGTGAAAAATCACAAACGAGTGAATACGGTTTGTTGTATGTATCGTCTTGAGATAAAGGTACGAAATATACGTTTTTCTTGTTGTATAATATACCTATGTTTTGCAGATTTGCACCCAGTGCATCGTTGCTTGCCAAAGCTAAAACGACAGGCTTTCCGCGCCTTGCGGTAGCTTTTGCCGCCATAGTGACACAAGTGTCCGTTATACCGTGTGCAAACTTTGCAAGTGTATTTCCCGTGCACGGACATATCAAAAGAAGATCAAGCGGAATTTTCGGACCGAGAGGTTCTGCATCCTTTACCGTATATACGGGATCTTTTTTCGTAAGTTCCGTTATTTCACGGATCAATTCTTCACTTGTTCCGAAACGTGTGTCGGTGCTTTTCGATATTTCGCTTATTATCGGAAATATTTCGTATTTTTGCACCATACTTCCGAGTATCTTTTTCATCTCGCCGTGTGTGCAAAATGAACCGCATACGGCAAATCCGAGTTTTAATTTTTCAGCCATAATTTACCTCTTTTCCAAAAGATTTATAATGCCGTCTTTGAGTATTTCGCCGGCACTTTTCGGCGCACATTTTCCCGGCAGACCGAGCGCTGTGAATACGCGTATCCCTTTGCTTTCAGCGTATGGGATATCAACACCGCCGGGGGATGATGCGAGATCTATAATGATCGTGGAATCCTTCGTTTTGTCCAAAACGGTATTCGTTATGATAACGTCGGGGACCGTGTTGAATACGATATCGAATTTGCATATCTCACGCTTGAGATTTTCAAGACACAGCGTTTTGTAACCGTATGCTTTTGCAAGACAAAGTACCTCCGAACGCCTTGCACCGACCGTTACGTGAGCACCCATTGCGGAAAGCTTGTGAGCAAGAATACTTCCGACTCTGCCGAATCCGCATACGGCAACACTTGAATCGTGAAGCGTGTAAACTGTTTTTTGCAAAGCAAGCTCGATTGCACCCTCTGCTGTCGGCACGGTGTTTAAAATGGCGATGTCTTCACATTCAATATAGTCAATAAGCTCACAACCTAAAGAGGATGAAAGCGTTTCAATGTTTTTATCACATCTTCCTGCAAGTATCAAAGTCCCGCGTGTCAGAGAAGAAAATATTTCACCTATCCCGATCTTTCGTTTTGAAAACGGACTGTGTACGTTTACACCGTCTTTCGTGTAGGGCAGGGGCAAAATAACGCAGTCAACACCCATGAGCGCATCGGAAAGAGTCGGACATTTTACGGCATATTTGAATTCCGTATCCGAAAGACAAAATCCGTAAACGGTCACCTCAAAGTGAGCCTTTGCAAGACTTTCGGCAAGATAAATAAAACGCTCATCCCCGCCTATTACGGCAAATTTCATATTTTTCGTAAGCATAAAAAACTCCCCATAAAATGATAGTACATTATATGAGGAGAGGTTTATTTTGTGATTATCAGAAGGGTCTGTTGCTTCCGCCGGAGCTGAAGTTACTGTTGCTTGCTATAAGAGTTGAGGTCGTCGTAATGCTTGCAGCTGACGTTCCGCCGGAGTACGTTCCGCCTTCGCAAACGTTATTTACAATATTTCCGCCGGAATAAGTACCGCCGTATGAAAGACTG
>JAZOSS010000110.1:0-2050 GCA_045657205.1 Eubacteriales bacterium | reverse complement strand
CCGAATATCTGAACGGCGCACGGAAATTCTTCCTTTGAAAGCTTTGCTATTTCATACGTTTTTTTATCACCGTAGTGCATAGCCGCCGCCGATACCATCTCCGTTGTCATGTACTCGACACCGTATTTTTTATATATTTTTCTTGAGGCAATATCCGTAACGCCTGCCATAGGCGCCAAAAATATTCCGTGTTTTAATTCAATGTTTCCTATCTTCATATTTAAACTCCGATAAATTGTACCAAAAAAATATGAATTTGGTGTTACATCGTACCATAAATATTAATAATAAAGTTAAAAATACATTAAATGACTCGCGTAATGAATGATTATCGCTTGGCAAATGTTCAATTTATAAGTCAGAAATGTATTCGTTGTTGCATTTCAGAGGGATATCCCCGGCAAAGACTTAAAATATAAATTTGTATTGACAAAGTGAAAGTTATGTGGTATTATGATTTACGAAGTAAACTATCCTGCTATGGAGGAACGAAATGAAAAAAATTTTATCTGTTGTTCTTGTCTTTTCAATGCTTTTGTCACTGGTTTGCGTTGCAGACGAGGTTGTAAACGGTGAGGATGCGAAACTCACAATGGTCGTGCTTGGTGACTCTGTTGCTTCCGGGTACAGATTGCCTGATTACGATGACACAAAAGACCGCCCCCGTTCACAGCTTTCCGCTGCTGTTTTGCTTTCCAAAGAAATCGGCTACGATATTGTTGACTATACAAAAGAAGGAAGCACTTCCAAGACTATTCTTGAAGAGGTGCTTATCGATTCCGCTGACAACGCTGACAGAATAGAAGTAATTAAAAATGCTGATCTTATTACGCTTTCTGTCGGTAATATGGACATTGTCAGATTCTTTGGAGAAGAAACGCCGCTTATCACCGAATTGATGAACGGTAATATTCCCGATGCTGAAGGTGCTATAGAGCTTATCAGCGTTATGGCAGGCAGCCTTGATGAAACGACGGCGGCAATTGCCGAAGATCTCAGACTCGTATTTCAGAGGATCCGTGAGCTTAATCCTACAGCTACCATCGCATTTCAGAACCTTTACAATTCCTGTGAGCAGGTAGACGTTTCCATTGTCAAGGAAGCAACGCGTATTCTCACGCTTATGCTTAACTCACAGACGATGAAAGTTTGTCTTGAAGAAGGCGTCGTTTTCGTTGATGTTTATTCGATGCTTTATGCTCACAGAGATGAAGATCTCATTCTTTTGGACTGTGATTCACTTGAAGATCTTACAAGCGGTAATTTTGAAGCTGATACTCACCTGACGGCACGCGGTCACGAATACGTAAGAGATGCATACCTTTTGGCGCTTGATCTTTCAAACACGCTTCCCGAAATTGAAGGAACAGATCTTCCGGCTGTTTATAATTGGCCGAAATACAGCTTCAATAAGGATTATAAATCTACGCTTCCGAGTGAGATAGTTATCAATACGACTCACGGTGATTACAGAGTAAAGGTTGAAAAATGGAATCTCAGCGATAAATTCAATCCTTTTATGCCTCGTGATATGACGTTTATTGCAACAGCTGACATTGATATGGATACGGTTCCCGAATTTCTCAAAAATGAAATAGGAACAATAGGAACATGCATCAAGGTAGGCAGAGGCTCCTTTGTTAAGAGAGGCGACGCTGACGGTGACGGTGCTGTAAATGCAAACGACGTAGCTCTTGTTAAGGAGTATATTGAAAATAAAGCCCCCGTTATAGTTGGCAATGCAGACGTTACAAAAGACGGCAAGGTGAACGCAATCGATCTTATACTGCTTATGGTAATGGCGCATAAAAAATAAGTCTTGAAGCGGCTTTGTTGAATTTTAAGAATTTGAACCGTTTGTTATAATTAAAAAACACTTGCTTATCTGCTGTGATATGCAAGTGTTTTCTTTGTATAACGAAAACCACCCGCTGAGCGGGTGGTTCCAAAGAGGCTTTTGCCGTTGAACAAAAAAACCTCCGATGATATAATACAAGCAGGTCTAGCCAACCGCAAGTAAGAAATCAAAGGAGGATGTCAAAATGAAGAT
>JAZOSS010000109.1:0-18120 GCA_045657205.1 Eubacteriales bacterium | reverse complement strand
AACAGAGATAAAGAAAAACGCCCGACAATGGGGATGATATCTTCACGTATCGCTGACGTTACCGTTATAACGAGTGACAACAGCCGAGACGAAGAACCGGAAAATATCATATCCGATATCCTGCGCGGAGTCGATAAACACAGTGTATATAAAGTGATATCGAACAGGACCGAGGCAATACATTATGCACTTGATCTTGCAAAAGATTCCGACACGGTACTGCTTGCAGGTAAAGGACACGAGGAATACGAAATTTTAAAAGACGGAGTACATCCGTACTTTGAAAGAAATATTGTAAAAGAATATCTGAAAGAAAAATACGGTTGAATGGAAAACTGTTATGGAAAATAAAACGTTATTTACATTAAGCGAAGCGGCAAAGTGGTGCGGCGGTACAGTAAAAGGCGAAGACTGTACGGTCGTGTCTGCGGAAATTGATTCACGAAGCGTAACGAATACCCCCGGGGTAATGTTTGTTGCGCTCAAGGGTGAAAACACAGACGGACATAATTATATAGAAAAAGCATTTGAAAACGGTGCTGCATGTGTTCTTTGTGAAAAGGAAGCAGAGGGAAAGAGTATTCTTTTGGCAAATGATTCACTCAAGGCTCTCGGAGATATCGCAAAGGGATTTAAGGAAGATAAAAGAAATATAAAAAAGACGGTTGCCGTTACGGGAAGCGTCGGTAAGACTACGACGAAAGAATTTCTTGCATCTGTTTTTTCAACAACGTATAAAACCCATAAAACGGAAGGGAACTATAACAGCGTTATCGGTCTGCCCTTGACGGTGTTCAATATAGAACCCGATACGGAAGCGGCTGTCTTTGAAATGGGAATGAGCGCAAAAGGAGAGATAGAAGCGATGGTAGATATCGCATATCCCGACGGCGCAATAATTACCAACATAGGCACGTCGCATATGGAGATGCTCGGAAGCCGTGAAAATATCCTTAAAGCAAAGCTTGAGATAACGAAGCATTTTGATAAGGATAATATATTGGTTTTAAACGGTGACGATCCGTATCTTCTTTCGGAAAAAGAAAAGACAGTACCGTACCGCAGAATATACGCATCAATTTTCAATGAAGAAAGCGATTTTGTCGGTAAAAACATCGTTTTTTCTCACGACAGCGTAACGTACGATATATATATAAAAGAAAAAAATATATTAATAAAAGACGTCAAAATCCCTGCCGTCGGAATGCACAACGTGTATAATTCGCTTTTGGTATTTGCTCTTTCTTATCTTATGGGGATAACTGTTGATAATATAAAAGACGGACTTATGAATTATAAGACGACAGGTATGCGACAGAAGATATACGACGTCGGAAACTATACGGTAATGGCGGATTGCTATAACGCATCGCCCGAATCTGTAAAAGCATCAAGCGAAGCACTTGTACGGCTTGCACGTGATAAAAAAGTTTCATCGCACGCCGTTTTGGGCGAGATGAGAGAGCTTGGTGCGGCAAGCGCAAGTCTGCACAGACAGACGGGTGAAAACGTATATGAAAACGGAGTCGATTATCTGTACCTCTGGGGCACAAACGCTTCATTGATAGGCGAAGGTGCAATCGAGGCAGGTATGAGATGCGAATGTGTATTTACATTTTTTGACGGATGCGATTACAGCGAGCTTACATCAAAGCTTGCCGAAAATATAAAAGACGGCGATATTATTATGTTCAAAGCAAGCAGATACGTAAAGCTTGAAAATGCAATAGAAAATTTTGAAGGATATTTAAAGTGTGAATGATATGTCCCCACAAACGGTGTTTTTTATAATTTGCTTCGCATGCTCGTTTCTGATGTGTGCGTTGCTGACGAGAATTCTTATTCCGAAGCTCAAAAGCCTTAAAATGGGGCAGAAAATACTCGATATAGGTCCGCGTTGGCATAAAGGTAAGGAAGGTACTCCCACAATGGGCGGTCTTGCAATGCTTATTACTGCCTTGACGGTAGGTGTCGGTGCTATAGTATACTGTTCTCTTAAAGACGGATTTTTGCCGAATGTTAAAATGGTGCTTACTCTTTCAATGGCTCTGTTTTACGGTGCTGTCGGAATAATCGACGACCGCGTTAAGCTTTTGAAAAAGCAAAACGAGGGCTTGACGGCAAAGCAAAAATATCTGCTTCAGCTCGTTATAGCAGGTGTTTATCTTGCATCCCTTGCGATAACGGATAATCTTTCAACGGTATTACATATTCCGTTTACGTCGTTCAGCATTGATCTTGGTGTGTTTTATTATATCTTTGCGCTTTTACTCATAACGGGTATCGTAAATGCGGCAAACCTTACGGACGGTATCGACGGTCTTGCTTCTGTCGTTACGCTCATAATAGGCGGATTTTTTGCTCTTGCAGGTGCTAAGATAGGTGCTGATGCTATGGGTGCTGCGGCACTTTCTGCAATACTTATGGGCGTGTGTGTCGGATTTCTGGTCTACAATGCGTACCCCGCAAAAATATTTATGGGTGATACGGGCTCGCTCTTCTTGGGCGGTCTTGCCTGCGGTCTTGCGTTTATGATAGACGAACCGCTTGTGATAGTTTTGTGCGGTCTTGTGTATATAATCGAGGCGGCAAGCGTGATCATACAGGTAGGTTATTTCAAAATGACAGGCGGTAAAAGATTTTTCAAAATGGCACCTATTCATCACCATTTTGAAATGTGCGGCTTCTCCGAAATAAAAATTTGCATAACCTTCGGACTTGTCAGCGCGATATTCTCGGCAATAGCTTATTTTTCAATATTTTAAATTTTTGAATGGGGGTAGAACAATATGAACGACAACGAAAAAATAATTATCCCCAAAGAAAAAAATAACGTCCCGAACGTACCGCAGGAAGGCGGAAGCAAAAGACGCTCCGTGAGCGTTGACGTTCATCAGGGGGGCAGACTTACAGTTTCCGAACAAAGGGGAAAGCTTTTTGCACAGCGAAGGATAGACAGAGTAAAAACGGGATTTGACCGTCCCTTGCTCGTCATAATACTGATACTCCTTCTGTTCGGTACCGTTATGGTCTTTTCGGCAAGCTACGCGTGGGCGGAAAACGACTACGGCGACAGCTTTTATTGGGTAAAAAAGCATATAATGTGGGTGGCTGTCGGCAGTGCGTTTATGTTCGTCATAATGCAGATAGATTACAGGTTGATTCATTCTGTGACACCGATAGGTTTTGCGATATCGTTCGTTCTTCTGGCTCTTGTTCCGATCATCGGTAAAACGGTAAACGGTGCGAAAAGATGGTTGGTTATAGGTCCTATCCAGATACAGCCGACGGAAATAATGAAAATAGCTCTCGTTCTTATGCTGTCATGGTATATATCAAAATATATTACCTCGGCGAGGGATCTCGATGCACTTTCCGTGAAAGAAAAGAAAAAAGGAATATTCAAGCTCACAGCTAAAGAATATATGCCGATATTTATAAGAGAAGTCTTTATACCGTTCGGTATCGTCGGTATGGTGTGTGTCGTCACGCTTCTCGAAAAACATATGTCGGGTACGATAATTCTTTTCTGTATCGGTATGACCGTCATATTCGTCGGCGGTGTTTCTGTAAGATGGATACTCGCTTTGTTTGCCGTAGGCGGTGCGGCGGCTGTTTATCTTATAACATCCGTCGGTTATACCAGCGACCGTGTTATGGCTTGGCTCGATCCGTTTGCTTACGAGCTTGATGAAGGCTGGCAGATAGTGCAAAGCCTTTATGCAATATCCTCGGGCGGCCTTTTCGGTGTCGGACTCGGTAACTCAACGCAAAAGCATATGTATCTGCCCGAACCGCAGAACGACTATATTTTTGCAATAATATGCGAGGAGCTTGGATTTATAGGAGCACTTGCGGTGTTTCTTCTGTTTGCAATACTTATTTCAAGGGGTATTGCCGTATCACGCCGTGCGCCCAACAGTTTTTCAAGACTTGTTGCCATCGGCATAACGGGTAAAGTGGCAATACAGGCGGTTTTGAATATATTCGTCGTTACAAATATATTTCCTCCTACGGGTATTTCGCTTCCATTCTTTTCATACGGAGGTACGGCACTTGTGTTCTTACTTTGCGAAATGGGAATACTTTTATCTATTTCAAGATATTCATACGAGAAAAAGGTTTAAATTATGAAAATATTATTTACGGGCGGCGGCACGGGAGGACACGTAAACCCCGCACTTGCTATCGCTGAAACGGTAAAAAAACATTTGCCTGAATGTGAAATAGCTTTCGTCGGTACACCGACGGGAATTGAAAATAAACTCGTTGCAAAAGCAGGATACAAATTGCATCATATCGAAATACAGGGCTTAAAGCGCAAGCTGTCGCTTCAAAACGTAAAGACGCTTTATCTTACGGTTACGAGTGTTTCAAAGGCAAAAAAGCTTTTGAAAAAAGAAAAGCCCGATGCTGTTATAGGAACGGGCGGTTACGTTTGTTACCCGCTTGTAAAAGCTGCATCAAAGCTTGGTATACCCACGCTTATTCACGAGTCTAACGCCATACCGGGCGTTGCGATAAAACTTCTTTCTTCCTGCGTTGACGTCATATTTACGGATTTTGAGAAGACACGTGAATATATAAAAGAAAAATACAGAGATAAAGTGATCCACGTGGGAAACCCTTATTTTGAAAATGGAGAAAAAACAGATTACATATCGGCGAGAAAAAAACTCGGCATAAACGGTAAATATAAGTACAGCGTACTTGTTTACGGCGGTTCGCTCGGTGCGGCAAATATAAACGATAAAATTGCAAAATGGGCGGATAAATATCTTAAAACAAATAAAGATATAAAGCTTACTCACGCAACTGGCACCGCAGGATATGAAAAAACAAAACAAGCGTATGAGATGTACGGACTTGATAAAGCAGAAAACGTCGAATTGCTTGAGTACATATACGATATGCCGTGCAGAATGACGGCAGCTGATGTTATCGTAAGCAGGGCGGGGGCGATGACGCTTTCTGAACTTTCCATGCTTGCAAAGCCTGCGGTACTCGTTCCGTATCCGTATGCGGCTGAAAACCATCAATACAAAAACGCAAAGCTTCTTGCCGACAGCAATGCGGCGATCCTTATAGAAGATAAGGACCTTACCGAAGACGGTATAGAAAAAGCACTGCATCATATACTTTACGAAAACGGCACGGCGGAAGATATGTCGGAAAACATATCGAAATTCGCAATGCCCGAGGCAAACGAAAAGATATTCCGAAAGCTTTTACAGCTCATAAAAAAGCAATAAAGTGCGGACAAAATGCCCGAAAGGAGGAAAAGATGAAGAAAAATAAAGGTGTTGGTTTTGAATTTTCAGACGGAAGGATCGTCAGAAAAAAAGAAACAGGACAGCCGTCTTCTGAAATAAAGCAAGGCTTTTTTGAAAGTCTTGCAGAGGAAGAAGACGATGATAACGTATCGGCGTTTGAGAATGCGAAAAGCAATTTTGAAACACGTAAAACACGTGAAAGGATCAAAAGAATATCTTTCGTAAGCTTTATTGCTTTGATTGTCATTGTATGTTTTGTTATTTTCGGATTTTCTCTGCGTGACGTCAGCGTATCGGGTTCTGTTGTATACTCTAACGAAAATATAAAAGCGACGGCGGAAAATATATCCGGTAAAAATGTTCTGCTTTTGAATACGGACAAGCTTGAAGAAGCTATTCTTGCCGAATATCCCGCGCTTAAAGAGGTAAGTGTCAAGAAAAAACTCCCCGGCAGTATATCGGTATCTGTAACGGACGAACAACCGCTTTACCACATATCTTTCGACAGTGAATATTATTTGCTTTCGAGCGATCTGCGTGTTATGGAAAAAACGAATGATGTAATGCGTACTGACGGTGTTATGGAAATACAAATGTCGGACGTGAAAAAAGTCCGTGTGGGTGACGTTATAGAGTTTTATAACGAATATCAGTACGGTTATATGAAAGATCTTTTAGAGCAGATACGTATACACGAAGTCGGAGCAAACGTCGTATCCGTGGATGCAAGCGACAAGTTTGATATAACGCTTGAATACGGGGAAAGATTTACGGTAAAACTCGGCGTCGGTGAAAATATACCTACAAAGCTGACATTGGCAAAGGCGTATATCGAAAGCTTGCCCGAAAACGAAACGGGGATCATTGATTCTTCAAGTACGGAGAAGGGATCATATATTTCAACACTTATGCAAAACGGTTGAAATGTTCCTAAATTGCAAACAATTATAATTTAATTTGTAAAAAACAGTGTTTTTTTTGGAATTGATATTGAATTTATCAGAAAAAAATACTATTATATCAATGTATCATTTGAAATAATACGGCGCTTTGCCAAATGGGCGGAGTGCTATTATCTGGTGTGCGTTTTCCACTCTGCGAACGCCGCCGTTAAAATTTATACAGCAGGTGGAGAAGGAGCACGAAATGGGATACGAACTTGATGCCGGAATCGACAGCGTTGTAAAAATTAAGGTCGTTGGTATAGGCGGCGGCGGTAACAATGCCGTAAACAGAATGATTGCCTCTAATGTCGGCGGTGTAGAATACATTGCTGTAAATACCGACAAGATGGTACTTTTTAATTCAAATGCACAGCAGAAGATTCCGATAGGAGAAAAAATTACAAAAGGTCACGGTGCAGGCGCAAACCCCGATGTAGGTTCGCGTGCAGCAGAAGAAAGCATTGACGAGATCATTGCCGCTATCGAAGGCGCTGATATGGTATTCGTTACAGCAGGTATGGGCGGCGGAACAGGTACAGGTGCTGCTCCCGTAGTTGCAAAGGTAGCAAAGGATCTCGGTATACTTACCGTTGGTATCGTTACAAAGCCTTTCGGATTTGAAGGAAAGAGAAGAATGGAACAAGCAGAGGCAGGTATCGCACGTCTTGGTGAGATAGTTGACTCCCTTATCGTTATTCCCAACGAAAGACTTAAGCAGGTATCCGATACACGCATAACACTCGCAAACGCATTTGACGTTGCTGATGACGTTCTTCGCCGCGGTGTTGCAAGCGTTGTTGAGCTTATCAACGGTCTTGGTATCATCAACCTTGACTTTGCTGACGTTACGACCATTATGCACGACGCAGGCTTTGCTCATATGGGTGTCGGTTCTGCAAAGGGTAAGGACAAGGCGGAAACAGCTGCACGTGCGGCAATTTCCTCGCCCCTTTTGGAAACGTCTATCACGGGTGCAAGAGGTATTATCATCAATATTACTGCATCTCCTGATATCGGTCTTGAAGAGATCGACATCGCTTCCAATATGATAAGTGCGGAAGCTCATCCCGATGCAACTGTTATCTGGGGTGCTGCGTTTGACCAGACACTTGAGGATGAAATGCGTATTACTGTTATCGCTACGGGTTTTGATGGTGCTACAAGAAATACAACAGTTAAGGCACCCGAAGTAAGAAAGCCCGTAACTTCTGCTCCCGCAGCAACTGAAGCTCCTGCAGCAGAAGAGAAAAAAGAAGAAGAAACTGTTATTCCCCAGGATGAGTTTGATTACCTCATCGATATGCTCAAAAAGAAGCAGAAGAATAACTGAGTTTAGTTAAAAATAATTAACAAGGAAGGTGAGACGGTTTGTTATCTGACAGTCGATTATGTGTAAAATTTCAAAACCGTTTCGCCTGCCTTGCTTGCGTTATATTATAATAACCCTTTTTAAAAGGGTGCGTTGTTGCGCGCTTTTATAACACCGAACGGTTTTGCATTTTATACATAGTAAAATATTCATTTGAAAGTGAGGTTTTTATTATGGTAAAATACTATGCAGTATCCGACGGTGTTTTTTCCGCTATTGATACTGTTACTCCCGGATGCTGGATATATGCAGTTGATCCCACACCTGCGGAAATACTTAATATTGCGGAAGTATCCGAAATCGAATCGGACGTCCTGAAAGCGGCACTTGACGAAGAAGAAAGAGCACGTATTGAGCTTGATGACGGAACGACTTTCATCGTCTCCGACACTCCGACGGCAACTAAAAATGAAAAAAACGTCGTAACGTATCTCACGCTTCCTGTCGGTATGATCTTTACGAAAAATTACTTTATAACGGTATGCCTTTCCGATAATACGGTCTTGCACGATTTTGCCTGCGGATTCGTCAAAAACGTCGATCCGTCGCTGAAAACACGGTTTTATCTGCAAATAATGATGCAAACGGCAGGTAGGTATCTGCAATATCTCAGACAGATAGATAAAATAACGGATTTTATCGAAAAAAAGCTGTATCAGGCAACGACAAACAAAGAGCTTGTCCAGCTTCTTGATTTGCAAAAGTCACTTGTTTATATCACGACAGCTCTTAAAAATATTGAAATGACGCTGTCTAAAATAGAACGCGGAAGAATACTCAAGCTTTATTCGGAAGACGCTGAGTTTTTTGAAGACGTTGTTATCGAGTTCCGTCAGGCAAGAGAAATGGCAGATACGTTTGCCTCCGTTCTTTCGGGAACTATCGAAACGTTTTCTTCGGTAATATCAAACAATTTGAACGTCACGATGAAAAAGCTTACCTCCGTAACGATATTGCTTGCGATACCCACGATGATAAGCGGTTTTTACGGTATGAATATAGGCTCGTCAATTATACCTCTTGCGGGTAATTTCTGGCTGCCCGTTGCTGTTTCGTGCGTGATAACAGCAATTGCCGCAATAATCCTTGTGAAAAAGAAAATGTTATAAAATTATCTTTAAAGCCTCTCTTTTGGGAGGCTTTTATTGTTAAATTTTTATTAATTATTAATATTCTTTATATGCAGTAGAAATATTAATAATTATTATGATAAAATAAACAGAAGAATTTTTGGAGAAAAACGTATGAAAAAGCTGTTAGCTGTTTTGTTTTTTGGAATATTGGCGTGTGCTTTCTTTACTTTGTCCGCATCATGTGCCGAACTTACGGCTGAAATAACGGCAAGTGAAGGAAAAGCGGAAAAACTCACCGATAATAATTTTAAAACTAAAATCAAATTTAACGACTGCGGCAGTGTGAAAATAGATTCTCCCGAAGGTGAAATATCTTACGTATACGTCATATGGGATAACCCTCCGGGTAAATGGTATCTTTCCGAAGAAGATATAGCCTTTACACACGGACATAATGATTTTATCCACGAGTTTATTGCTCTTAATTCACCGTGTGACTATGTAACGGTAAACGTGCCGTCGGGCAAAACACTGTGCGACGTACGGATATTTTCCGAAGGCGATATTCCGAAAGACGTTCAAGTGTGGAATCCGCCTTATGAAAGAGCCGACCTTTTGATGCTTCCGACTCATTCTGACGACGATCATCTGTATTTCGGCGGTACGATGCCTTATTACGGCGGTGAGCTTGGAATGCGTGTTCAGGTTGCATACATCACGAACCATTGGGGTGAGCCTGTAAGAACACACGAGCTTCTTAACGGACTTTGGACAGTCGGTATAACAGCGTATCCCGTTATATCCGATATTCCCGATTTGCGAACGTTCTCTCTTGAAACCGCAAAAGAGGTGTTCGACTCAGATGAGATGCGCGGATATATAGTTGAGGTTATAAGGCGCTTCAAACCGTACGTTCTTTTAGGACACGATCTTCTCGGTGAATACGGCCACGGCGCGCATATGCTGTCGGCACATCTTATAACAGAGGCTGTTGAAATATCAATGGATCCCGAGAGTTATCCCGAATCTTTTGAAAAATACGGTGCGTGGGATGTTCCGAAAACGTATCTTCACAACTATGAAGAAAATCAAATACGTATGGACTGGGACACACCGCTTACACGCTTCGACGGAAAGACGGGATTTGAAATGGCAAAGGAAGGCTTCAAATGCCACGTGTCACAGCATATATATGAGCTTGCCGTTGTACGCAACGGCAGATGCAGCTGTAGATTTTTCGGACTTTACAGAACGACTGTCGGAAATGACGTGGCAGGTAAGGATTTCTTTGAAAACATAGTTTTTGAAGACGAAACACCGCCCGAAACACAAGAGATAACAGAAAGTCAAACAGAAGGTTCAAAGGAAGAAACGCTTGCCGAAACGGACGTGCTGACCGACGGGGTTTCAAATCAAGTATCGGAAAGCGAAACGGATTATTTTACCGAAAGCGACGAGGAAAGAAAACAGCGTATAAGAAGTGAAGTGATCTGCTTTTCTATTTTCGGTGCTTTAGCGGCTTTGACAGTTTTGGCACTTATCCTCAAATTAAAGAAAAGATAACTTCAAATGTTAAATAAATGTAAACACTTCATCGCTTTACTTGACTAAAGCGACTAAAGTGTGTTATTGTATCGTATCATATCGAAAGGTTTTGCATATATGGAAAATTGCTATAAGAGAACGCTTCGTAAGTCAGAGGAGGCTTTGTATAAGCTCTCATCACTTTACGAAGGCGCAGGTTACGAAAAATATAAAATGAGAAAGTTTGAGGAATATTCACTTTATTCCGATAACAAAAGCTTTTTGAATTCGGACAGAATAATCACGTTTTCGGATATAGGCGGAAAGCTTCTTGCTTTGAAGCCCGACGTTACTTTGTCCATCGCGAAGAACTATACAAGCGGCGAACAGACGAAGGTTTACTATAATGAAAATGTCTACCGTATGTCACGCGAAACGAAGGAATATACGGAAATAACACAGATCGGTCTTGAGCTTATCGGTCAGTGCGATCTCTATTCTATGTGTGAGGTATTGTCACTTGCGGCTGACAGCCTTGCCTGCTACGATGAAAATTATATAATAGAAATATCGCATATGGGATTTATTTCTGGACTTTTTGAAGCACTTGCTTTGAGTGATGAGGTAAAAAAGGCACTTATCACGGCAATAAACAAAAAAGCACCGCACGAGCTTCAGAGAGTGTGTGAAGAATATAATCTCCCGGGAGCTTCTACAAAGCTTATAAAAGGTCTTGCATCGCTCAGCGGTGATTACGTAAGTACGATAAAAAAAGCGGACGAGTTTGCGGTGAACGATAAAATGACGTCTGCGATAGCTCAGCTTGAGGATATACGTAAGATCCTCGGCGACGAGCATCTGCGCCTTGATTTTTCAAACATCAACGACGACGGATATTACAACGGAATTATTTTCACAGGATATATAAACGGTGTGCCGAAGGTCGTACTTTCGGGCGGAAGATACGACAAGCTTATGGAAAAGCTCGGCAAAAAGGCAGAGGCGATAGGCTTTGCTGTTTATACAGGCGAAATCGAAAAACACATCAAAGACGATATAAAATACGATGCAGACGTACTGCTTCTTTACGGTGATACCGATAAAGCAGAGGACGTTTACAAAGCGGTACGTGCTTTGAAAAAGGACGGTTCTTCCGTCAGAGCACAGAAGACGGCAGGAAAGATCAGATGCAAAAAAACCGTAAGTTTGGAGGACGTGTGCTGTGAATAATACGCTTAACATTGCGCTTCCGAAGGGCAGACTCGGCGAAGGCGTATACGATATATTTGAATCTCTCGGCTACGGCTGTGAGGGAATAAAAGACAAAAACAACAGAAAACTCATATTTGAAAACAAAGAAGCAAACGTAAAATACTTCTGGGTAAAACCTACGGACGTTTCCGTGTACGTTGAGCACGGTGCGGCTGATATAGGCGTCGTCGGACGTGACATACTGCTTGAATACGAACCCGATATATACGAGCTTTTTGATATGGGAATGGGAAAATGCCGTATGGCAGTTGCCGCAAAAGACGATTTTTATGACGACAGAGCAAGAACTCTCCGTGTTGCAACGAAATTCCCGAATATCGCAAGAACGTACTACGCTTCAAAAAGCCGTGAGATAGAGATAATAAAGCTCAACGGTTCGATAGAGCTTGCACCCATTCTTAATTTGTCTGACGTTATAGTTGATATAGTTGAAACTGGTAAAACACTTTATGAAAACGGTTTAAGACCTTACGAAGATATAGTTGATATATCGGCAAGATTTATAGCAAACAAAGCAAGCTACAAGTTCAAAAACGATAAAATCGAATCAATACTTGAAAAACTGAGAGAATTGAGAAAATGATCAGAATATTAAATTCCAAAAACATAACGAAGGAAGAGATCCTTTGCCGAGTTGAAACTCCCGCAAACGTAGACGGTGCAGTTGACGAAGTAATTGCAAACGTAAGAGAAAACGGCGATAAAGCTCTTCTTGAGTACACAAAGAAATTTGACAAGGCGGATATTGACAAGGTCGAAGTGAGCGATGCCGAAATACTTGAAGCTATGTCGCTTGCCGATGAAAAATTCGTATCCGTAATAAAAGAAGCGGCAGAAAATATACGTAATTTCCATAAACGCCAGGTAAGAGGCGATTTCGTTACAAACGACAGAGAAGGTGTTGTTTTGGGTCAGCGTGTCATCCCTCTTTCGCGCGTGGGACTTTACGTTCCGGGAGGTACGGCAAGCTATCCTTCAACGGTTCTTATGAACTGTATTCCCGCAAA
Organism: Eubacteriales bacterium; assembly: GCA_045657205.1. GTDB lineage: Bacteria > Bacillota > Clostridia > Oscillospirales > CAG-272 > RGIG7213. The sequence continues at coordinate 5,658 of JAZOSS010000109.1, read as the reverse complement.
GCTTGCGGGTGTTTCGGAGATAATAATGGCAACACCTCCGAAAGCAGACGGTAAGATACCTGCCGAGATACTCGTGGCGGCAAGCGTTGCGGGTGTTGACAGAATATTCAAAATGGGCGGCGCGCAAGCGGTAGCCGCTATGGCTTACGGCACGGAAAGCGTTCCGAACGTCGATAAGATAGTAGGCCCCGGCAACATCTTCGTTGCACGTGCAAAGGCAAAGGTAAGAGGAATTGTTGATATAGATATGATCGCAGGTCCTTCGGAGATACTCGTTATCGCTGACGGAAAATCAGATCCCGAGCTTGTTGCAGCCGATATGCTTTCACAGGCGGAACACGATAAGCTTGCGGCAAGCATACTTATAACCGACAGTGAAGCGCTTGCATACGAAGTACAAAAAGAGCTTGAAAAGCAGATAGATGAGCTTCCCAGACGTGAGATAGCACGTGCTTCCATTGACGACCACGGAAGAATAATAATCACGGAAAGCATTGAAAAAGCAATTGAAATATCAAATCTCATAGCTCCCGAGCATCTTGAGCTTTGTGTTGACAAGCCTTTTGATATCCTCGGACTTGTGAAAAATGCAGGTTCGGTATTTTTGGGCAGAAACACGCCCGAATCTGTGGGTGATTATTATGCAGGTACAAATCATACGCTTCCCACAAGCGGTACGGCAAGATTTTCCTCCCCGCTTTCCGTAGATGATTTCGTGAAAACAACACAGTTTATATACTATTCGGACGATGCGCTGAAAAGAGATGCAGACGGTATTGCGTACTTTGCGGAAAAAGAAGGTCTTTCAGCACACGCACGAGCAGTTACGAAAAGGATGGAAAAATAAATGTCACGCTTTTTATGCGAAAAATATATTCCGCTTGATGCTTACACACCGGGCGAACAGCCGCAGGATAAAAAATACATAAAACTCAATACGAATGAATCTCCGTATCCTCCGTCTGCAAAGACGACGGAGGCGGCAAGGCTTGAAGCGGAAAAGCTTAATCTTTACAGTGATCCTACTGCAAAGGTCCTCAAAACGAAAATTGCAGAAACGTACGGCGTTGAATACGAAAACGTGTTCGTATCAAACGGTTCGGACGAGATTCTTGAATTCTTCTTTATGGCTTTTTGCTCGGAAAGAGAAGTTGCTTATCCCGAAATAAGCTACGGATTTTATCCCGTGTATGCACAGCTTTTCAATTCCGTAAGTACGGTAATTCCTTTGAAGGATGATTTTTCCGTAAATTATGAAGATTACAAGGGAATAAACAAAAATATCGTCATAGCGAACCCCAATGCGCCGACAGGTATTGCGCTTTCAAAAAAGCAGATCGAAGAGATACTTTTATCAAACCCCGATAATCTCGTTTTGATAGATGAAGCATACGTTGATTTCGGTGCTGAATCCTGCACGGAGCTTATAAAAAAATATAAAAACCTTGTCGTGTGTATGACTTTTTCAAAGTCAAGAAGTCTTGCAGGAGGCAGACTCGGATTTTGCTTTGCCGATAAAGCGGTGATAGAAGATCTTGAAAAAATTAAATATTCCACAAACCCCTACAACGTCAACCGTATGACACAAGCGTGTGGTGCGGCGTGTATGGATGATAACGGCTATTATATGGACAATGCACGTAAGATAATCAAAACGAGGGAATATCTTACGGAAGAATACAGAAAGCTCGGATTTTTCGTAACCGATTCACGTGCAAACTTCATATTTGCAAAACACTGTGACATTCCGGGAGAAGAGCTTTATAAAGAACTGAAAGAAAACGGAATACTTGTGCGTCACTTCACAAAAGAAAAAATATCGGACTTTGTAAGAATATCCATAGGAACTGAAGAAGAGATCAACACGCTTGTTGAAAAAACGAAAGAAATACTGTCAAAAAGAGGTCTGGTATGAGAAAGGCTGAAATAAACAGAAAAACAAACGAAACCGATATAGCGCTTAAACTCGAAATAGACGGTCAGGGAAAATCCTCCGTTGATACGGGCGTTGGATTTTTCGATCATATGATGTGCCTTTTTGCATCACACGGCAAATTCAACGTCAATCTGAAATGCCGCGGAGATACGTGGGTAGATGCCCACCACAGCTGCGAGGATATAGGTATTGCGTTAGGCGATGCATTTTCAAAGGCTCTCGGGGAAAAAAGAGGTATAAAAAGATATGCCGATATCATTCTTCCGATGGATGAAGCACTTATTATGTGTGCTGTCGATATAAGCGGCAGAGCGCACCTTTCCTACGACGTGCCGACACCTACGGAAAAGATAGGAACGTTTGACTGTGAACTGTCGCGTGAGTTTTTTGAAGCATTTGTCCGTTCTTCGGGTATAACGCTTCATATTAAAAAACTTGATGGTGCAAATTCACACCACATAATAGAGGGAGTCTTCAAAGCGTTTGCGAGAGTTATGCGCAGTGCATGCAGCGTTGACGAAAGATACGAAAACGAGATCCCCTCGACCAAAGGAGTGCTTTGATGACTGCTATTATTGATTACGGTGTAGGCAACCTTTTCTCACTTAAAAGCTCGTTGGCTTATATAGGTGCCGAGTGCGTTGTCACAAGCGATCCCGATATCATCAGAAATTCACCGAGAATAATCCTTCCGGGAGTCGGTGCGTTTGAAGATGCGGCAAAAAAACTGAAAGAAACGGGACTCGATACGCTTTTAAAAGAAGAAGCGAAAAACGGTAAATACATAATGGGAATATGCCTCGGTATGCAGATGCTGTTTGAAAGAAGTTACGAGTTCGGTGTTCACGAAGGTCTCGGACTTATCCCCGGGGAGGTCGTACCGCTTAAAGGTTATATTCCCGATGAGCTTAAAATACCGCAGATAGGCTGGAATGCACTTAAAATAACGGGCGGCAAGGATGATCTTTATAAGTACACCCCCGACGGCACACACGTTTATTTCGTCCATTCGTATTATGCAAAAACATCTCCCGAGTACGTTACGGCATACTGCGAATACGGTGATGAAGTCACGGCATCAGCAAAATGCGGACGTGTTATGGGAACGCAGTACCACCCCGAAAAAAGCGGTAAATACGGACTTGAAATACTTAAAGCGTTTACGGAGTTGAAATAATATGATAATTTTTCCCGCAACAGATATAAAGGACGGAAAAGTCGTGCGCCTTACAAAAGGCGATTACGGACAGATGAAGGTCTATTCAGCCGATGCACTTGAAAAGGCAATGCAGTTCAGAGCCGCAGGTGCCGAATATCTCCATATGGTCGATCTGGACGGTGCAAAGGACGGGGAAATGAAAAACTTTCCCGTTATTGAAAACGTCGTTAAAAATTCAGGAATGAAGGTGCAGATAGGCGGCGGAATACGTGATGAAAAAACGATAAAAAAGTACGTGGATGCAGGCGTTATGCGTGTTATCCTCGGCACGATCGCCGTTAAAGATACCGAATTTCTTAAAAATATGATAAACGAATACGGTGATAAGATCGCCGTCGGAGTTGATATAAAAGGTAACAACATAGCCGTAAACGGCTGGCTTGAGGATTCAGGTGTCGATTGCTTTGAGTTTATGGAAAAACTCTGCAATATGGGCTGTAAAACGGTCATATGTACCGATATATCAAAAGACGGTCTTCTTTCGGGAACGAACTTACCCCTTTACAAAAGACTGAAAAAGGATTATAATATAGACGTGGTAGCCTCAGGCGGTATCACGACGTGTGATGATGTGAAGACACTTGCCGAAATGGATATGTACGGTGCAATACTCGGCAAGGCGCTTTACGAAGGCAAGATAGAGCTTGATGACGCTTTGCGTATATCGGGGAGAATTTAAAGATGATAACGAAAAGAATTATCCCGTGCCTTGACGTTAAAAACGGAAGAGTCGTCAAAGGTGTAAATTTTATGAATCTTTCCGACGTGTCGGACCCCGTTGAGCTTGCTAAATATTACAGCGACAGCGGAGCTGACGAGCTTGTTTTTTATGATATAACGGCATCAGCCGAGGGTAGAGGACTGTTTACCGACGTACTTACGCGTGCGGCTGAAAACGTGTTTATCCCTCTTACCGTCGGCGGTGCGATAAACGAAGTGTCCGACTTTGACAGAGTGCTGAAATGCGGTGCTGATAAGGTTTCCGTAAATTCAGGTGCTGTACGAAATCCGAATTTGATGTACGAAGCGGCGAAAAAGTACGGCTCACAGTGCGTTGTGCTTTCAATGGACGTCAAGCGAGTTGACGGAAAATATGCGGTCTTCGTAAAAGGCGGAAGAGAAATGACGTCACTTGAAGCCGTAGCCTGGGCAAAACAGGGCCAGGAGCTTGGAGCAGGTGAGCTCGTCATAAACAGTATGGATACAGACGGAGTGCGAGGCGGATTTGATACAGAGCTTCTTTGTAAGATATGCGACGCCGTATCAATACCGGTTATAGCTTCGGGCGGTGCAGGCTGTGCCGAGGATTTTGTTAAGTTATTTAACACTTGCCCGACGGTCGATGCGGGACTTGCGGCATCCATATTCCACTTCGGTGACGTAAAAATAAACGAACTGAAACAGCTTCTCAATGAAAAAAATATTAACGTCAGAATATAGAAAGGACGTATCAAAATGAATATAAACGAACTCAAATACGATGCAAACGGTCTTATTCCCGCAGTCGTCGTTGACTTTTTCACAAAGAAAGTTCTCACAGTGGCATATATGAACAAGGAAAGCCTTGAAATAACACTTAACGAGGGAAAAACGTGCTTTTTCTCACGTTCAAGACAAAAGCTCTGGCGCAAGGGCGAAACGTCGGGAAATACACAGCGTGTCGTTAAAATAACGGCAGACTGCGATCTTGATGCGTTGACTGTCGAAGTCGTAAAGGCAGGTCCCGCGTGCCATACGGGTGCTGACTCCTGCTTCAATGAAGTTATTTATGAGGAAGAGCAAACGTCGTCGTTTTCTCCCGATGCACTTCTTGAGCTTATAAAGGGCAGAAAAACGGATAAAAAAGAAGGCTCGTATACGACGTATCTTTTTGAAAAGGGAATCGACAAGATACTCAAAAAGGTCGGCGAGGAATCAACGGAAGTAATAATTGCCGCAAAAGCCGACGATAAAAAGGAAACGATATACGAAATAGCAGACCTTTATTATCACGTAATGGTTCTTATGGTCGAAATGGGAATATCCATTGACGACGTTATGGGTGAGCTTGCAAGCCGCCACGTTATAGATAAAAAAGTCAAACAGGAAAAGATGACATGAGATGCAGTCATATCCTTCCCGACGATTACGAAAAAATAAAAAGCTTCAGCTTTACAGAAAATAAAAAGCTTTCGTATGCTGTCAACGGGATTGCCTTGATAGTCGCTGTGCTGCTCGTTGTACCGATGCTTTTTGCCGTACCGTTTGATCTGCTTTCTGCATCAAACGAAGGTGAAGCCGTGGGAATATTTATCAAAAGCGGTGTTTTGTTCCTGCTTCTGATATCGTATATTTTGCTTCACGAAGGCGTGCACGGGGTGTTTATCCGATATATAAGCGGTAAATGGGGCAAGTTCGGCTACCGTTCGGGTTTTGCATATGCTTCAAGCGAAGCGTTTTTCGGCAAGCGTGAGTACGTTATAATAGCAGCAGCACCTATAGTCATACTTGGTATTGTTATAGG
>JAZOSS010000108.1:0-8249 GCA_045657205.1 Eubacteriales bacterium | reverse complement strand
GTAGAAGTTCTTTCAACGTGTCCTACAAACTGGGGACTTTCACCTGTTGAGGCTCTCAAGTTCGTTGAAGAAAAAATGAAGCCCGTATATCCCCTCGGTGTTTATAAAGACACCACCGGTTATTGATAGGAGGAAATTATGACAAGCAGAATTTTATTCGCCGGCTTCGGCGGTCAGGGTATTCTCTTTTCAGGCAAGCAGTGTGCAAAGACAGGTATGCAGTTGGGTAAATGCGTAACCTGGCTTCCCTCCTACGGTCCCGAACAGAGAGGCGGTACGTGTAACTGCAGTGTTATCATTTCCGACGAAGAAATAGGCGCACCCCTTGTAAACACACCCGATATTCTTATAGCATTCAACGCTCCTTCTTTCGATAAATTTGAGCCGAAGGTAGTTGCAGGCGGCGCTGTTTTCTCTGACAGCACTCTCATTTCACAGAAATCACAGAGAACGGATATTTCAGCTTATACGATCCCCGCAACGGAGCTTGCAAACGAATTGAACGCTCCGAAGCTTGCAAACGTAATTATGTTGGGATACGTTATAGCAAAAACGAAAATATTTGACTTTGATTATTTTGCAGAAAAGCTCACAGCGTCCGTCCCTGATTCAAAGGCTGCCTTAAGAGAGCTTAACAAGAAAGCACTTCTCGTAGGCTATAACTACGCAGAATGAGCAAGGATAAAAAGAAAGTCGGAATATTTGCAAAACTTTTCGGCAAAGACCACGATGCACACTTCAACAGCGCAATAATCGTTGCTGCGGGAAGCGGATCGAGAATGAAATCCGATAAGACAAAACAGCTTATGGAAGTTTCTCAGATGCCCGTGCTTGCACGAACGGTTACGCAATTTGAAAGGTGTGCTCACATCAACGAGATAATCCTCGTTTGCAGAAAAGAAGAGTTTCCGCAAATTGCCGATATAATCCGTGCAAACAAGTTCAAGAAGATAACGCACGTCGTGTCAGGCGGAAGCACCCGCCAGGCATCAGTCCTCAACGGCTTGGCTCTTATTGACAAGCGCAGTGAGTTCGTCAGCATACACGACGGCGCAAGATGTCTTATTACACCCGAAATGATAAGCGACGTTTGCAAAGCCGCATACCGTTTCGGGGCGGCAAGTGCGTCCGCTTGCGCAAAGGACACTATGAAAATAGTTGACAAAGACGGCTTCATCAAAGAAGATGCCGACAGAAGCACTATGCGCCACGCACAAACACCGCAAATATTCAAAACTGACTTGTACCGTGCGGCGGCATATTCGGCAAAGGAAGACGGTTTTGAAGCAACGGACGACAACTCACTCGTCACCCGTCTCGGCATAAAAGTCTTTTTGTGTGACACAGGTCACGAAAACATAAAAATAACAACTCCCGAGGACATAAGAATTGCCGAGGGAATATTGAAGTACAGGCAGGAAAAATAGTATGATAAGAATTGGTCACGGATACGACGTTCACAGGACAGACCCCGACAGAAAACTCGTTTTGGGCGGTGTTTCTATAGATTGCGATTTCGGGCTCGCGGGTCACTCCGATGCTGACGTTCTTATCCATGCCATCTGTGATGCGCTCATCGGTGCTATGGGATTCGGCGATATCGGAAAACACTTTCCCGATACGGACGATAAATACAAGGGCATATACAGTATGCTTTTACTCCAAGAAGTAAAAGAAATGCTGAAAAAGCACTCGTATTCGGTCTCGAACATTGATGCAACAGTCGTAGCACAGGCACCGAAGCTTGCTCCGCACATTCCCATGATGAAGAAAAACATCGCTTCTGTTTTGGGCATTTCTCCCTCACAGGTAAATGTCAAAGCAACGACCGAGGAACATCTGGGCTTTACGGGAAGCGGCGAAGGAATTGCCGCGCACGCTGTCTGTCTTATAGAAACAATTTAATTGCACAAACAAAACACCTTCGGTCGCGAAGGTGTTTTTCATTCATCATATATTTTTTTGATACGGTTATACAAAGAAAATATCATATTTCTATTGAAATTTGTGCAAAAATGTGGTATACTTGGTTTAAGTACAGTGCTTACAACAGCACACATAACGTAGCAAGGAGATTACCATGAATTCCACAATAAGCAGGCAGGAGATATCAGTCTTAAAGCAAAAGGCTTTTGCAAAGCTGTATTCTTCACTTAACGATATGCAACGCAAAGCGGTTTGCCAAACGACGGGTCCGTTACTTGTGCTTGCCGGTGCAGGTACGGGTAAAACGACCGTACTTGTAAACAGAATAGCGCATATTATGTCATTTGGTTGCGCCGGTGAAGTTGACGATGTTCCTTCCTCTGTAACGAATGCGGATATTGACAAGCTTAAAAATTATTCCGTGCTTGAAAAAAACGAGCTTCGTGAACTGTTAAAAAAGTTCGCTGTAGCTCCCTGCCCTGCGTATAACATACTTGCTATCACGTTTACAAACAAAGCGGCGAACGAGATGAAGACACGTCTGGCATCCATACTCGGTGACGAGGCGGAAGATATGTGGGTGGGTACGTTTCACTCCATTTGTGTACGCATCCTTCGTTTGCACGCAGATAAATTAGGATACACACGTTCCTTTACGATATACGATTCCGATGACAGCCGCCGTCTTGTACTTCAATGCATGAAGCAGTTGAATATTGATGAAAAATCAATAGCTCCGAAATATGCACAGAACTGTATAAGCCGTGCAAAAGACGAGCTTTTGACGCCTGCCGACTATATGGAATCATCATCAAAATCACGAGATCCCAGAGCTTCGAGCATAGCTGTAATATACGAGCTTTATCAACACACGCTCAAAGAAAACAACGCTATGGACTTTGACGATCTTATATTCAACACTGTAACGCTTCTCAAAGGGTATCCCGAAATACGCAGTTACTATACAAAGAGATTCAAATACATATCCGTTGACGAATATCAGGATACGAACGTAGCACAGTTCACCCTTACATATATTCTTTCAACGCATCACCGCAACATTATGGCGGTTGGTGATGACGACCAGAGTATTTATAAATTCAGAGGTGCGACGGTTAAAAATATACTCGGATTTGATAAATATTTTGATTCGGCACAGGTAATAAAGCTTGAACAGAACTACCGTTCCACAGCAAACATACTTGCCGCGGCAAACTCCGTAATACGCAATAACGTTGCAAGACGCGGTAAGGAATTATGGACTCAGGCAGAGGACGGAGCAAAGGTACGCATCAAGCGTGTTGCAACGCAGAACGACGAAGCTAAATTCATCATAAACACGATACGCGATCTCGTTAATACGAAAAACGTAAAATTCTCGGAATGTGCCGTACTTTACAGAATGAACGCGCAGTCGAACTCTCTTGAAAACGTATTTGCAAAAAGCGGTATTCCTTACAGAATACTCGGCGGACTTCGCTTCTATGAAAGAAAAGAAATTAAGGATATGCTTGCATATCTCACGGTCATCAACAATCCCCGCGACGATCTGCGTTTAAAGCGCATCATAAACGAGCCGAAACGTAAGATAGGAGATTCAACGATAGCGGCTCTTGAAGGCATAGCGACGGATCACAGTATATCCCTGTTCGACGTTATGTGCAGATGCAACGAGTTTCCCGTGCTTTCAAAAGTATCCTCAAAGCTTCTGAATTTCACATCGATCATAACCTCTTTACGTGAAATAGCCGTAGCACAGCCGCTTGAACAGCTCTTTGAGCCGTTGCTGTCACTTACCGGCTACCGTGATATGCTTATAAACTCGGGGCTCGAAGAAGACCGCGACAGACTCAGCAACATCGAAGAGCTTTTTACAAACATACGTACATACTGCGAGGAAACGGAAGATGCAAACCTCGAAGGATTTTTGCAGGATATCGCACTTGTAGCGGACGTTGACAATTACGACAAGGAAGCGGATGCCGTCGTGATGATGACGATACACAGTGCAAAGGGTCTTGAATTCCCCGTTGTATTTTTACCGGGACTTGAAGACGGAATATTCCCCGGCATGGCGTCGCTTACAGATCCTGCCGAACTTGAAGAAGAACGCAGACTTGCTTACGTTGCAATGACGAGAGCAGAAAAGTATCTTTATATGATACATACGGATGAACGTATGCTTTTCGGTAAAACGCAGAGAAATCCCAAAAGTACGTTTTTAACGGAAATTCCGGAAGTTTACACCGAGGTCGATATAGTAAAACGCCCCGTTATACAGCAGACGGAGCAGACAGATACACAGCCTTCAAGAAAGCGCCATATAATATCATCGGAACTTACGAAAACGGCTGACAAGATAACCTCTCTCGGCAAGTCAACAGGATATGACAGATTTTCCGCAGGCGACCGTGTACGCCATATGGTATTCGGAGAAGGCACGATACAATCGGTAACGGAAATGGGTGCTGATATGCTGTACGAGGTCGTATTTGACAACGTCGGCACAAAGAAGCTTATGGCAACTTACGCGAAGCTTCAGAAAGTAAATTAAAATAAAAACTCTCCTTGATGAATGATTACATTTATTTCAGGAGAGTTTTTTATAAATATTTTATTTTTTGCAAATATTCACATTTTATTATTGAAACTGCATACGCTTTATGATATAATCTTTCCGATAAACTAAAATAATATTATAGTTGAGGTGTAGTATGTACAACAAGAAAACAGTTGAAGATATCGAAGTAAAAGGCAAACGCGTCCTTGCAAGATGCGATTTCAATGTTCCCCTTGACGGCAAGACGATAACAGATGCAAAGCGTATCAGAGAAGCGCTTCCCACCATCAAATATCTTTCCGATAACGGTGCTAAGGTTATCCTTTGCTCCCACCTCGGACGTCCGAAGGGCGAATTCAACCCCAAATACTCATTGGCTCCCGTAGCAGAAAAGCTCGCTGAGCTTCTCGGCAAACCCGTTGTTTTTGCAAACGACGTTATAGGCGAAGATGCAAAAGCAAAGGCTGCAGCACTTAACGACGGCGACGTTATGCTTATCGAAAACGTACGTTACCACAAAGAAGAAGAAAAGAACGATCCTGAATTTGCAAAAGAACTCGCTTCTTTGGCTGACATTTACGTTAACGATGCTTTCGGTACGGCTCACAGAGCACACGCTTCCACAGAAGGCGTAAGCCACTACCTCCCCTCCGTTTGCGGTTACCTCATTCAGAAGGAAATATCCGTAATGGGTGGCGCGCTTACAGAGCCTAAGCATCCCTTCGTTGCTATTCTCGGCGGTGCTAAGGTTTCCGACAAGATCGGTGTTATAAACAATCTTATCGAAAAGGTTGATACACTCATCATCGGCGGTGCTATGGCTTACACGTTCCACAAGGCAAACGGTTACTCCATCGGTAACTCACTTTGCGAAGAAGATAAGATCGACCTCGCTAAAGAACTTATGGCAAAAGCAAAAGCTAAGGGTGTAAAGCTCCTTCTTCCCGTGGACAACCGTGCAGGTGACAAATACGATCCCGAATGTAACTTCCTTCTCGTAAATTCCGACAACATTCCCGAAGGTTATATGGGTCTTGATATCGGTCCCGCTACAGAAAAGATCTTTGCCGACGCTGTTAAGGGTGCCGCAACAGTTATCTGGAACGGTCCTATGGGCGTTTCCGAATGGGAAAAGTTTGCATCCGGTACACGCAGTGTTGCTCAGGCAGTTGCTGACAGCGGCGCTATCTCCATCATCGGCGGCGGTGACTCCGCAGCTGCTATCGAAAAGCTCGGCTTTGCTGACAAGGTAACACACATTTCAACAGGCGGGGGTGCTTCCCTTGAATTCCTCGAAGGACTCGTTCTTCCCGGTATTGCTTGCCTCCAGGACAAATAATAAGAAAGCGTTGGTGTAGATATGAGAAAAACAGTTATCGCAGGAAACTGGAAGATGAATATGACACCTTCCAAAACAACAGAATTTATAAAGGCACTCGCTCCCGAGGTTGCCGCTTACAATAAAGCTGACATCGTTCTTTGCGTTCCTTTCGTTAACATTCCTGCGGCAGTTGAAGCCGCAAAAGGCACGAACATCGCTATCGGCGCTGAAAACGTACACTTTGAACCCAAAGGTGCATACACGGGCGAAATAAGCGCTGAAATGCTCGTTGAATGTGGTGTTAAGTACGCAATCGTCGGACACAGCGAACGCCGTCAGTACTTCGGTGAAACCGATGAAACGGTAAACCTCCGTGCAAAGGCAGCTATAGCATCAGGTCTTACAGCTATCATATGCGTTGGTGAAACACTTGAAATGCGTGAAGCAGGTATCACAGCTGAGATCGTCGCTATTCAGACAAAGAAGGCTCTTGCAGGTATTTCCGCAGAAGACCTTTCCAAGGTCATCATCGCATACGAACCCGTTTGGGCTATCGGCACAGGCAAGGTTGCAACGACAGAACAGGCGAACGAAGTTTGTGCAATAATCCGTGACGTAGTTGCAGGACTTTACAACAAGGCAGCAGCTGATGAACTTACTATTCAGTACGGCGGTTCTATGAATGCAGCAAACGCAGCCGATCTTCTCGCTATGTCAGACGTTGACGGCGGTCTTATCGGAGGTGCTTCCCTCAAGGTTGCCGATTTCACGACAATAGTTAAAGCAGCTCAGTAATATGAATTTCTTTGACAGGCTGAAGATCATCCCGTCATTGATACTTTTATTAACCGTTATCCTCCCCTCTTCCGTAACTGCCTTCGCAGACACAGCGGAGGCAGGGGGCGGAATAACGGTTTTTTTATCAGATGACGGCGAAAACATAAACGTCACGTGCAGTGCGGAAAGCGGCTCGCAGTTTCTCGTTTTAATTTCCCCCGACGGTGAGCAAAAGCCCATTCAAACCTTGGCACAGGGTGATAACTCCATCACGATAAGGTGCGAGAGCGAAAAGTATCTTTATTCAAAATACGCTGTATGTACAAAGGAAAACGACGTATATACGCCGTCAGATGAAGCGTATATCACAAATTTCGATACCCGTGCAAAGAACACGCAGGGGCTTAACGTACCGTTTTCAAAAAAAGGGCTTAATATTCGTCTTATGAGCGATGCACAGCTTTTGGGTGTGTCGCACACGGTTATTGATACGGCAGTAAACGAACTTATAACGTCAGATACTTCATCTGCTTATTCTGCCGTAATAGACGGAAAAACGTATTATTTTGACACATCATACGTCAATACACTCGACCACAAGGTAAAAGTACTGACCGACAGCGACGTGAATATTTATATGCAGTTGGTTTTGTCTTCCCCTTCAAAAGCCTTATCGGAAGCAAGCAAAAAGCTTTATTATGCCTCATCCTCCGATGATGCAAAATACTATGCCGTATGTCTTAAAGATACCGAAGCTTGTGAAAATTATTATGCGGCGCTTAAATTTTTGGCTTTGAGGTATACCGATGAAAGTAAAAAGTACGGATTCGTTAGCAATTATATAATCGGTAATACAGTCAACTCAAATCGCTACGGAAATTACGCCGGTCAAATGTCGTTATCCGAATACGTTTCAGATTATTCCGCCTTATTCCGCACGGCATACGCCGCTATAAAAAGCACGTATTCAAATGCCTTGATATATACATCCGTCAATAACTGCTTCAATTCCCCATCATACGGATCTACTCCCGACCCTTCTTTGGATTATACCGCACAGGATTTTCTCACCTCATTCAATGAAAAAATATCATCATCAGGAAAACTTATTTGGCATCTGTGCGCTGAGCTTTATAACGTCGACATAAAAGATCCGGCCTTTTGGCTGGAAGACGTGACGAACTCTTACGACACACCGTATATCACGATGAAAAACGTTGATACGCTTACATCCTTCATCAACGACGGTGAATTCTCCTGCGGCGAGCTTAGCCGTCGCCTCACCGTGAGCGCGTGCGCTTTTTCGGCTGATGATAATACCGCCGAAAAACAAAAGGAGCAAGCAGCGGCGTATGCGCTTGCTTACTGCATAGCAGAAGCGAATAATGAGATCGACGCTTTGATATATTCATCTCACGTCGATCTTAAAGAAGACTTATGCAAAAACGCAGGTCTTTATACAAGACGAGAAGATATTTTCCAGCTTGCAGACGAGCAAAAAGAAATTTATGAGGTATTCAAGTACATAGATACATCGTCGGCGGAAACTCACATATCAAAATATACAAATCTTATCGGAAACTTTTTCAAAGAACAGAATATAAGCTACGACGTTTCGGAAAAACGCATTATATTCAGCAAAAAAGAATGTAAAGCATCAAACAG
>JAZOSS010000107.1:0-4537 GCA_045657205.1 Eubacteriales bacterium | reverse complement strand
TGCATTTTACAATTGTGACAACCTTACGTCCATAACTATACCAAACAGCGTTACAAGTATAGGAGATGGTGCATTTTACACTTGTGACAGCCTTACGTCCATAACGATACCAAACAGCGTTACAAGTATAGGAAGTTCTGCATTTACTTATTGTGATAGCCTTACGTCTGTAACGATAGGTAACAGCGTTACAAGTATAGGAGATGATGCATTTTACAATTGTGACAACCTTACGTCCATAACTATACCAAACAGCGTTACAAGTATAGGAGATGGTGCATTTTACACTTGTGACAGCCTTACGTCTGTAACGATAGGTAACAGCGTTACAAGTATAGGAAGTGATGCATTTGCTTGGTGTAACAGCCTTACGACCATAACGATACCAAACAGCGTTACAAGTATAGGAGATGGTGCATTTTACTATTGTGACAGCCTTCAAACGATAAACTTTAAAGGTACGCAGGCGCAGTGGAATGCGATAACGAAAGGCACAGATTGGGATAAATACACCGGCGATTATACAATAAATTATTTGGGATAAATAAAATTTTTGATATTTAACGATAAAAGAGGAAAGAAAAAATGCTTAAGATCGATGAACAGTTATTTTGCGAAAGCTGTTTCGAAAGGACTGACGGATATCCGTGCCCCCGCTGCGGTTTTAACGGAATAGACGAAAAACGGGATGCGACAGCGCTTGCGGCAGGAACTATACTTCAAGGCAGATACATAATAGGAAAAATGCTCGGCAAGGGCGGCTTCGGCATTACGTATCTTGCTTACGACTATAAAAACAAATGCCGTGTAGCGGTGAAAGAATATTTCCCGACGGGCATCGTTTACAGACAGCCCGGCACGGCGATGATCGAATGTAACACCGAGAAGGAAAATATCCTTCTTGAAGGTGCGGATAAGTTTTATAACGAAGCGATGACGGTGGCAAATCTCTGCGAAAACGGAAATATCGTCACGGTTTATGAGTTTTTCAAAGAAAATAATACCTCGTACCTCGTTATGGAATATCTTGAAGGGTGCGATCTTAAGACCTTTATACAAAAAGAAGGCGTGCTTTCGGAAGGACAGACGGTAAACGTCATTTCCGCCGTTTGTAACGCCCTGGGACAGGCACACGGTAAGGACGTACTTCACAGAGACGTATCCCCGGATAACATATTCATATGCAATGACGGAAGAATAATGCTTATCGACTTTGGTGCAGCCCGTCAGCTCGTTGCGGAAAAAAGCCAGAGTATGTCAATAATACTCAAACAGGGCTTTGCTCCCTTTGAACAGTACCAGCGCAAGAGCCATCAAGGTCCGTGGAGTGATATTTACGCTCTCGGCGCAACGGTATACTATGCTTTGTTTGCCCAGGTGCCCGATGATGCGGCAACGCGTGTGAGCGATCCCCGGTTGAATATCCCCGCAAACAGAGTTCTCTCCGACGGTTTAAAAAGCGTCCTTGTCAAAATGATGGCGGTATTTTCTTCCGAAAGATACGGAAATACCGAGGAGCTTATGGCGGATATCAGAGCTTTGAACATCCAGCCTCTTCCTCTTATAATTCAGAAATCGGCAGCACCTGCCGCCGCATCGCCGGTTTTGAACGTGACACACGTTTCAACAGCTCCGAGGTCGGTAAGCTTTTCAACATCTCAGCAAATGCCGAATACCGCTGTTACATCGCAAACCGTGAACACACAGCCGACACCTCCGCCGCAAAAGAAAAAATCAAGCAAAGCACCCTTTATTATAGGCGGTATCCTTCTTTTGCTTGCACTGCTTGCGGTTATTGTCGTTTTGCTTTTCAAAAGCTGTGATTCCTCAGGCTCCGGCGGCTCGGGTAGTTCAAACGGCGGATATTCAGACGATGAAAACAAAGATGAGGAAACCTCGCAAACAGCCGATACAAATAAAGAAACGTCAGCTGATACAACTTATATCCCGATAGATACGAACGAGTCGTTTGAAGACAAAAAGACACACGTGGCAATATCGGATATGTGCGTAGCAAATAACCCGTCATACGGAAGTGTAACCTCAACTGCATCGCAGGCGTTGATAGGAAAAGCGGTTAAGGTAAAAGCCGTTGCAAATACAGGTTACGTGTTTGTATCGTGGGATGACGGAGTCACGGATCTTGAACGTACCGTCGTATCGACTCGCGATATGGTGTATACGGCAATATTTGAACCCAAAACGGTCGAAGTGCGCTTCAATTCAAACGGTATTTCACCGATAACAGTTAAATACGGCGAACCGTACGGCGTATTGCCCGTACCGACAGCGCAGGCAAACGGATTGTTTGCAGGCTGGTACGACTCCCAGACGGGCGGCAATCTCATAACGGAAACGACTGTTGTACAGAAAGATGCAACGCATACCTTGTATCCCAGATATTCCGAAAACGCCGTAGCAAGTCTTATGATAATGTCGACAAATCATAAAACGTCGTATATCGTCGGTGAAAAAATAAATACTTCAAATCTTTCCGTTACGGCAGTTTATCTTGACGGAACGCAAAAAACGATAACCGGATTTACAACGACTCCCGCAAACGGTGCGACGGTTACAGAGTCGATGAACAAAATAACCGTATCGTATGAAGGAAAGACGGTTGAATATGCAATAAGCGTAACGGCGGAATCCGCAACAAAGATAGAAGTTGTTTCAAAACCCTCAAAGCTTACGTATTACGAAGGAGACAGACTTAACACCTCGGGACTTTCCATAAAAGTAACGTACAGCAGCGGTAAAGTCCAGACATTGACATCTGGCTTTGCAACGACACCGTCAAATAATGCGGTGCTTTCGAGATCGAATAATATTGTGACGGTGTCCTACGGCGGAAAGACTACGTCGTTTACGATAACCGTAAATACGGTAACTCTTGATTCAATATCGGTATCTTCAAAACCGAGCAAGACAACGTATAATGAAGGTGATAAGTTCTCAACTGCGGGACTGAAGATCAAACTTACGTACAACAACGGTTCAAGTGAGATAATTTCATCAGGCTTTACGACAAACCCTGCAAACGGTGCAAGTCTTACGACGTCGAATAGGACTGTAACCGTGTCTTACGGCGGAAAAACGGCTTCGTTTACGATAACGATCAACAGCTTGACTGTTACGGGACTTTCTGTGTCGAGCATGCCGAGCAAGACGGTGTACGTTGAAGGCGAAAGCTTTTCAACATCGGGCCTTAAAATAAAGGTAACGTATAATAACGGTACGTCAAAAACTCTTTCTTCAGGCTTTACAACGAGTCCTGCAAACGGTGCGACTCTCTCTACGTCAAACACAACGGTATCCGTATCTTACGGCGGTAAGACGGTTACGTTTAAAATAACGATTTCACCTAAAGGAAACGATTCGTCGGTTATCGCAAGCGGAAGCGGCTATAAGCTTACGTCCGACGGTGTATTGACTATATTAAACGATGATTCTATGGTGGATTACAGCGAAACATCAATGCCTGAATGGTATGACTACAGCTATTATATAACGGAAATTAAAATTCAAAACGGTGTCACATATATTTCAAATTATGCTTTCTTCAGTTGTTCAGAGGTGCAAAAAGTAACGATAGCGGACAGTGTAAAAACTATCGGTGTATATGCCTTCGGTGATTGTCTGGAGCTCAAGAACGTCAATTTGGGCAATGGCGTGACCAATATCAGCGAAAGTGCATTTGAATCGTGTATGTCATTGGCATCGATCACTATACCTACAAGTGTTCAGGTTATAGACGACTGGGCATTCTTCTGTTGCTTCAGCTTGACGACTGTGAACATTCCATCATCGGTAAGAGATTTCGGAACAGGAGTATTTGCCTTCTGTGAATCAATGACTTCTATAACAGTTGATTCGTCAAATAAGTATTATTCAAGCGTCGACGGTGTGTTGTTTGACAAAAACAAGACCGTACTTATACAGTACCCGCTGAACAAAGCAGGCAAAACGTATACTGTACCGAATACTGTAGAAGAAATAGACTGTGCGGCGTTTGCTGCAGCAGGAAACCTCGAAAGTATAGTTCTTCAATCAGGTGTTTTTGCGATATATGCAGATGCATTTGCATATATGCCCAATCTTAAGACGGTTACGATACCCAACACCGTGATCTATATAGGAATTGAGGCTTTTGCGTTTATGCCGAACAGCATCACGATAAACTATAAAGGAACGCAGGCGCAGTGGAATGCTATAGAAAAGGATCCCAAGTGGAATCTTGATTCAGCCGGATTTAATATTAAGTATTCATAATAAATAAAGATACGGTTGTATGACTTTCAATGCTGTAACGGTGGCGAAAGTCATATAAAACGGGATACGATTTCCGATGAAAGGAAGACTTTCGGAAAGCGAAGGTTTGGGAGTTAATATAAAATGATAAGAATAGAGGAACAGTCTTTTTGCGAAAACTGCTTTGCTGACTGTAACGAATTTCCGTGTAAAAACTGCGGTTTTAACGGAGTTGATGCAAAGCGTGACGCTATGGCGTTGCCTTACGGTGCAGTTTTACAGGGTA
>JAZOSS010000106.1:0-18110 GCA_045657205.1 Eubacteriales bacterium | reverse complement strand
CATCTTTTTCGGCGTTTTTTTGTCCCCATTTTTACGTACATTTAGTGCATAATTCTACCCACTATGCACCGAACCTATGCACTGAATTCCTATGCAATCGGCAAAATCAGGGGCTTCGACACTTTTATGTTAACTCTGAAGCGGTCATTTGTCAAGTGCTTTTTGAAAAAGTCGGATCTTTATTTTTTGATAAACTTCCTCATAACTCGTGAGTAGTCACGTTTTGCGTTAAAGATTGAAAGAATATACGATGTGCCATCTTTCGAAATATAGTGATAAAAAATCAGATATTCATTGTGAACTAAAAAACGGTAGTCTGAATTTTTCATGATTCTGTCGTCAGGAATAACACCGCACTCGGGGAAGGTCTCAAGGACTTTTGTTTTTTCTCTCAATTCGTTAACGAAATTGATGGCGATTTTCTTGTCCTTGGAATGCTCGGCAATATACGTTGCGATGTTTCGAAGGTCTTCCTTGGCAGTATCGGTGAAGTTAACCTTAAAACTCATAAGTCGAGGTTCTCCAATTCAGCGATGATATCGTCGTAAGCCTTGTCAGCGTCTTGGACCCTGCCAAGCTTAATATCATCCATCGCCTGCGCTAAGTGTGCATAGACGGCGAGCTTTGCTTCAAGCTCTGCAATATAATTCTGTTGAGCTTGAAAATCCTCGTGGCTGAGAAGAACGGTATCTTCCTTGCCGTTAACTGTAATCGCAACCGGATTGCTTCTTGTCAGATTGGAGATCTGCGCATAATTCGTGCGAATATCCTTTGACGGTCTTATAGAAATAGCGTTATTCATATCAAAACCTCCTTCATTTGGTAGTATTATTATATCACAATTATACCACCTTGTCAACTGTTTCGTATGGAATATGGTTTGTAAATGTTTGAATCGTAAAATCCTATTTTGTTATTCCTTAATTATCTTTTCGTACTCATCAATGCGTACCTTACCGCAAAGAGCTGAATCACGGTAATCAGCCGCCCAAGTTGACCAAGTCAGAAACTCTGATTTGGTCATTTTATTTTTCAGAAGCCTTGCATAATGTGCCTTGTATGCACGGTTATAGGCGAGCCACACGGGATCGCTTTTGCATTTTGCTTCGTACTTCTTATGAGAACCGATATCACGGCATGTCTTTCCGTTTGTTCCTTTTATAATGCGCTCACAAAAATCGTAATATCTGCCGGATGTCAAGAGAAAGTATTTTCCGCAATGATCACAACGCTTCGGAATATAACCTTGACGAAGCCCGCGGAAGAAATCGAAGTAGAGAAATGAGGAAAGGTTGTTGAATGTATACACGTCACACCATATCGATTTATTACCGTGTTTGACTGTCTTACACATAAGCGTCATTATGCCCGAGGGTGTTATGATCCGTCTGCCTTTTAAATCGTAGGAGTATTTTTCAAAAAGAGTCGCAATCTCATCTTCGGTGAGATATCTGCTTTTGGAATGAATGTATTCATCAAGAAATTTGCCGTATGTATCCTTTAAAAATATGAGCGTATTGAGAAGATCAATGTATGGCTCTATAAGATTACAAAGATCACGGTTGAGAAGTTCAGCTCCTAAATAATCCTCTTGTTCGGCATTGCCGTAGTACCAATGCGGCTGGAAGTGTGTCAGTTGATCATCATATCGATTTTCTCCATCAAGCATATAGCTGTCATAGAATCCCGAGTATTGTTTTTCATATCCCGAATCTTCTCTGAAGGAATACTGCTCACTTGGATCTTCAAAACCTTCCTCGCAATCTTCATAGTCTTCCTCGTCATAATCAAAAATACTTTGGACAACTTCCTCTGGTATACCATTTTCAAGCATTTTGTTTTTACGCTCACTGCTTTCTTGATTTCTCATCATATCGTTGTATTGATTGTCAAATAGATTCGCATGGCGTTGCAAGCAGTGAATCAAATCACGGTAATCGAAATCGTCGGGATCAGCTGCATGCTTATACAGAGGCATTTTCAGCATAAACTCTTTTACGAAATTCAAACGGTTCTGCGTTTTGTAAACATTTTTATCGTACTCATTCCAAGCATCATAGTTAGTATCAAATTTGATCAATAAGAGCTGTAACAAACTTTTCAGGTCATTTCTTACAGTGATAATATTTGCGGTATTATAGTTGAACAGCTTGCAGAGGATTTCACAGGTTTTAAAGCTGTGCTGTTCATCTATGATACAAGTATTACCGGAATAGTATGCGGTAATCTGAAAAATATTTTTGATTTTATTCTCCATAACAAATACTCCTTTATGAATAAAAGGCTGAAAAATTTACAAAAAAAGTTTTATTTGAGTAGATAACTCTTGTTCTTGAAAAAATAATTTTTTCTATTTGAAGCTTAAAAAACTTTAAAACGTATTTTTAAAATACAGTAAAAAACCTTATTGTATCAGGCAAATTTCGGTTTTGAATAAAATGTAAATTCGCACCGGATAGATAACGAAATAGATAATAGTAGAGATAGTATACGTTATCTATTGATTTTTGTCAAGAGCTGTGGTAGGATTTTTGTGTCGGCAAAACAAGAGTCACGGTTGTGCGCAGACAATGGCTCAAATGATCATCAAAATTAAAAACGGAGGTGTCTTGTTGAAGGAAGAAAAAGATCTAAACTTTGATGAAGAATATCGAAAACATAGGCTTTCATTATTCGATTTTACTGAACTCGAAATAATGGATGCGGACACTTTGGTGAATACACCGCTGTCAACTACTCCGTTTATCGTTTCTGAATTGATACCTCAAGGCGTTCATATTATCGGAGGTGCTGCAAAGATAGGTAAGTCGTGGTTGATGCTTTGGATGGGGCTGAAAATTGCAAAGGGTGAGCCTGTATGGAATTACGAAACAAAAAAGGGAACAGTTTTATATCTTGCGTTGGAGGATAGCTTTGAAAGATTGCAAAGACGGCTTTTGGATATCACAGATGAAGCACCTGCAGAATTGAAATGTGCTGTTGAATGTAAAAACATCTCCGATGGATTTGAAGATATGATTGATAGCTTTATGCAGAGGTATCCTGATACAAAAATAGTTATTGTTGATACCTTTCAAAAGATACGGCAGGAGATAGGCAGCAATATAAACTCTTATTCCAACGATTATAAAGAGCTTGGAGTACTGAAGCAGATTGCTTCAAAACACGGTATTGCTATTCTTCTTGTACATCATTTAAGAAAACAAGGTGCCAATGATCCCATAAATACTCTTACAGGTTCTACCGGTATTTCGGGAGCGGTTGACAGTACGTTTATATTACAAAGGGACAAGCGTACAGAAAATGCTGCAACACTGTTCTGTACAGGAAGAGATATAAAGACGCTTGAAATTTCGCTTGTGTTTTCTGAGGAAAGATGTACCTGGTTTCTCCGTGAAGAAAATCCGGAGCTTGTAAAGCTGATCGATCCTACCGTGAATCAAATTAATGAGTTTTTTATAACAAGCGGTATGCGTGAATTTTGCGGAAGTGCAACAGAACTCTCGGAGCTTCTCAAAACACAAAACGGTATTTCTATTGCTCCTGCAGTGCTTTCAAAAAAGCTCTTGTGTGGGCATGCGCAATTTTGTTCGCTCGGTTACGAATGTTCTTTTTACAGAACGCACGATGGAAAGAAAATAAAAATCAACCGCATACAAGATGATGAAGAAATACCGAATCAATAAAGTTTTGCGTCGGTGCGTCGGATACGTCGGTAATATTGACCGTTTTTGAAATTGCCGACACGCCGACACAGAATACTATTCCCGGATGCTGGCGTCTGGGGCAAGCATAGCGCTTGGATGTCCACCGCCAAATGTATGCGGCGACATGCGCAACTTGGGCAGAAGCCCAAACCCACTTTTATGTGAAATTTTATTAAGGAAGGTGATCAGTTGGGAAGAACACAAACAGAAACGATTACAATTCGGGTAACTCCCGAAGAAAAATCAGCCATACAAAAACGGGTGTATGAAGCAGCGGCACCGTCAATGCGTCAATTTGTTTTAGAGATGTGCAAAAACGGCAGTATCGTTATAAACAGCGATCTGCGTAAGTTGAATTCCGAACTTCGGTATCAGGGAAACAATCTCAATCAACTTACACGCCTTGCTCATCAAGACAGAGTGTCGGTGATAAATCTTACAGAATTGCTTGCAATCTACCGAAGAATACTTTTGATGCTCGGAGGTGACAGCTGTGGCGATAGTTGAATGTATACCTGAGAAGAAGCAAACACCAAGTGCACAAAAGGGTGTGATCGATTACTGTACACAGCCGTCGAAAACTTTTGACCGTGATGAAGATCTTGCATACGTTTCAGGATATAACTGCGTTGCAGAATTTGCAAATGACTCCTTTCTTGCAACACAAAAAATATTCGGTCATGAGTCGGGCGATATCCGTTTCTATCATTATGTACAGTCTTTCAAGGTTGGCGAAAACATTACGCCTGAAACATCGCACGAAATCGGAATGAAGCTTGCACAGAAATTCGGAAACCGTGAAGTGTTGATTGCAACACACATTGACAAAGAACACATCCACAATCATTTGGTAGTGTGTGCGTACGATTTTCAAAGCGGAATAAAGCTTCATAACAATAAGTTTTTTCTCGGTGAGTTGAGACAAGCAAGTGATGATATTTGTAAAGAGTACGGACTTGCAGTGCTTGAAAAATATGATCCGCATAAAAAATCAGCACGGTTATACCCGAAAGAATACAGAGCCGCTATTAACGGTAATAGCTGGAAGATACAGCTTTGTGTTGCAATTGATCATTGTATGGCGCGGTGTAAAAACGAAAAAGAATTCAAGGCAGAAATGAAGAAACTTGGGTACGGTATGATATGGACACCCGAAAGAAAATATATTACGTATATTTTAAATGGCGAAGACGGTAATGAAAAGCGTGTACGTGATATTAAACTGCATGAAGAAAAATATCGAAAGGAGAATATGGAGCGTGAATTCAGAATCAGGGCTGAGCTATATGGACAAGCTCAAGGCGAAGAATGTTCCGTCACAGCTACGCAAAGAAGAAAATTTGAATATGGTTCAGACAGTGCAGATCAGCGCGGAGGAATGGAAGCGCCTGATGTATTTGCTGACACAGTTGGAGGGGGCAAGAGCCGATTTTTTGGCACAGAAAGCGACCTTGTCGGATGCGGTGAGCAAATATACCGAGATGATGGCAAAGGTGGTACAGGAGCAAGAAAAAGCCACGAAAAGGGCGGTGGAAATGATATCAGAGGAAGCTGTCAAACAGGTTGGGAACGCGAGCGAGAGAGCCTCGGCAGTTATACGCAGAAGTATTTTTCGGGACGAGGTGATATGGTGGTTACGTCTGATACTCACGGCAGCACCGATGATATTGGTGTTGCTGTTATGGGTGCGCGTCAGCTTGGAAATATAGCAAATTTAATAGATGATGAAGGGAAAACCGAAGAAGAAAAACGCCAAAAAGATGCACGTAATGCAGGTGCGGGCATCGGCTTTGCGGTTGGAGCTTTGATGGGTGTTGCGCTTGCATCAACACAAAATTCAGCAGATGACGAAACGGAGGATGACGAAGAATACGGTTTTGATATTACAATGTAAAGATGATAATATATTTAGGTGGAGGTTTAAAAATGGCAACATACTATCGACGTGATAACGGCACTTACTGTGTCCGTGTATCAAACGGTCTTAAGGACGGCAAACAAGAATTGATATCGTCTACGTATAAACCGCCGGAAGGCTTTGGCGAACGTGAAATAAAACGGGGTGTCGAAGAGTTTGCGAGGCTTTTTGAAGCTTCGGTTCATAGCGGAATGTATGTACCGGGCAAGCGTATTAAATCACAAATAAACCCGTTTGGTATGACGGTTGAGATATTTGCAAATGAACACTATTTTAATAGCGTTGAGAAATATCTTTCGCCGAATACGATGAAGTTTTACCGTTCGGTTATAAATGATATTATCGTTCCGTCATTCGGGAAAATCAGATTAACAGATATTACATCAACGCATCAACAAGCCTTGGTGGATTATCTCACTACGTCCGATGCCCGTGCGGATGCAAACAGCAGTAAGCCGCTATCTCCATCTACCGTGAAACGGTATTCTGTGGTGTTTTCTTCATTGATGAACGAGGCATACCGAATGGGATTTATTGAAGAAAATAAACTGCACCAAGGAAAGGTACGGTATCCTAAAATGAAAAAAGAGCCTGTTAAGGCTTATGACCGCGAGGAAGCGTCTGAGTTTATGAAAGGGTTGTTAAATGAACAGCCGAGAACGAGGGCTCTTCTTATGACGTCGCTTTTGATGGGACTGCGCCGAGGGGAGATAGTTGCTTTGAAATGGGAAGATATCGATTTTAAAAACCGTACCGTATCGGTGAATAAAAGCGCATATAAAGAAAAGGGAAAACCGCAAGCACTCAAGTTGCCCAAATCACAAAACAGCGTGCGCACGGTATATTTTCCCGAAATATACGAAACGGCATTGTTACAGTGGCGGGAAGAACAATACAATCAGAGAAAGACAGCAGGGAAGAAGTGGAACGAGCAGGGGTTTATATTCACAAATGAATTTGGCAATATGATAAGCATTTATGCGCCGACTCAAATATGTAATGATTATGAGGAAAAGTGTGGACTCCGTCACTTGAAATTTCACGGATTGCGGCATACGTGCGGTTCGCTTCTTGCCAATAATGGGGCAGATCTTGAAACTATCAAAGCGTTACTCGGGCACGAGAGTATTCGCACAACAGAGCAGTATCTCACACCGTATGATAAATCAAAAAGGCGTGCAGCGGAGCTTATGGCAGATATTGTTAAAAACAAAGGAAACGAGGTGGTTTGTTGAGAATAAAAACACTATGCGGAACAGTAAAAGAAATATGTAAACTTGATCCCGAATCAGCTGTTGGAGAATCATTTTTAATGTCATTGGTACAGTCAGGAGAACTGCCGCACACATATCACGGAAACCGTCTGGTCGTTGATTATGATATAATATCATCGACATTTAACCGTTTGCTTGGTTTTGATGAAAATGGAGCACTTCCGCAAATTCGCACAATAAGGAGAGCTGTCGAAGAACTCAAGCAAAATAATCCCGATATGGGCATCGGTGAAAAACTGATAAGAGGTGCGGTCAAAGACGGCAGAATATCAAGTATTAAAATTGGCAACAGAGAGTATATCGCAATGCAAAGCTTCACAGAACCGTACTGCCAACGTATATTTGAATATACCTGTCTTAAATCTGCACGACGTGAGATCATAAGACAAAATGCCATTAATCAGATATCTCATACGATCTCATCAGGTTTATTTGTCCCGAACGTGATCCGTACACGTAGAATATAGTATAACAATACCGGCTAAAATCATTATCTTAGCCGGTATTGTGCATACTAAGAATATATAGGGTTTTCGTATGTTAAGATTTAATTGATTTTTTGAGAAGGTTGTCAAATGTTTGGGCTGCTGTTTTGTCTGTGCTTTCGAGGGCGTGGACGTAGATATTTGTTGTGGTGATGTCAGCGTGGCCGAGTCTTGCTGATACGGTTTTTATATCACAGCCATTCGCAAGCAACAAGGTAGCACTTGTGTGCCGCAGACCGTGAAATTTCAAATGACGAATGCCGTGCCGTTTCAGAAATTTGGTAAACTGCTTTGTCGGTGTATGAGGATTCATTACATACCCATCTTCCTCTGTGAAAATGTAATCGTTATTTTTCCAAGCATCACCGAGATAGGCAATATGCCTGTTTTGCTGAATACGGTATTCTGTCAGGGTTTTGCATAAACGCTCGGGAATGGAAATTGTGCGGATACTGCATTTTGATTTGGGTTCTTTTTCCCGTGCTTTTCCGTCGCTTAGTTTATAAATACTGCGCTTAACAGATAAACGCTGGTTTTCAAAATCAATATCTGCCCACTTCAGCCCAACTATCTCACCACGGCGGCAACCTGTAAATAAAGCAACTTCGATCATCGCACGTATGTGCCATGGCTCACTTTCAAGTGCTTTTAAAATTTCCCCTACTTCTTCAAGTGTGAAAACCTCGACCTCTTTCGTTTCTTCTTTGGGAAACTCTATTCGGCGTGAACGGCCTATGTCGTCTTCAATATATTCAAGTTTGTATGCCATCGTAACGATGGAACGTAACACAGTAGTGTAACGTTTAATTGTGCTTGCAGCGATTCCGCCCTCGTGTCCGTCATTACGTTTTTTCTCAGTAGCAAGATATTGAATGAACTGCTGAATATGATATGTACGTAAATCCTTCATTTTAATTGATGCAAACATTGGCAACAGCTCTTCTTCGATTACCTTTGAATAAAAGTTGTAGGTGTTTGGCGAAAGTGTTGTTTTCTTTATTTCAAGGTATTGCGTACAAAAACTTGCAAATGTTATTTTGTCGGGACGTATGTTTCGGAAAGGACCTTCCTCTTCAATTTCTTGCTCAAATGCGGCAACGAATGCCTCAAGCTCACGAGTGAGTTTTGTGTAGGGAAGATTTGATTTTGAAGGCTTGAATGTTTTGGAACGGGCGATCTGCTTTCCGCTTGAATCGAGCCCGCAGGAAATGCGAATGAGATATGTTCCGTTAGATCTTGATATGATACTTGCCATAAATTTTTCCTCCTTGATGGCTAAAATTATGCACCTCTGAAATGGACGAAAGGTTCTTTTTTTCAGAGAGTAGAGCCGAAGACCTCTACCATTTGCAAACCTCGCATTTTAAAACCTATGTACTAAACTATGTACCGGCCTCTACCATCGGCAAAAGGCAAGGCGGGAAGAAAACAAAAATCCGCACCCGAAAGTGCGGAAAAAGCAAGTGAATAAAAGAAAAATCGGGAATCTTACGACTCCCGATTTTTGGTCTGAGTGACAAGACTTGAACTTGCGGCCTCTACCACCCCAAGGTAGCGCGCTACCAACTGCGCCACACCCAGACGTTCTTCACAACGAATGTGAGTATATCATAAAAATCTCCGTTTGTCAATAGGTATTTTGAAAAAAATATCATTTTTTTATCCAAAAATCTTAAAGTCGCTTTTTGTTTTATTTTGGGGGTTGTATTTTTTGAATGTATATGGTAAAATAGTATAGGAGTTTAAATACGGAAGGGGAATATTGAAGTGATGAAAGAAAACACCGAATTTTCTGTTTCTGTATGCGTATACAAAAACGATTCTCCCGAATATTTCAAAACTGCCATAGAAAGCGTGTTAAATCAAACGGTTGCCCCGTCACAGGTCGTTATTGTTGTTGACGGTGAAATATCAAAAGAACTTGATTTTGTCGTTTCAATTTTTGAAAAAAACACAGTTTTTGACGTTGTTCGTTTGCCAAAAAACACAGGCCACGGCAGCGCGCGAAGAGCAGGACTTGAAAAATGCAAGCATGAGCTTGTTGCGATAATGGATGCCGATGACATTGCAATGCCCGAAAGATTTGAAAAACAGCTTGAAATGTTTGAAAAAAACGAAAAGCTGTGCGTGTGCGGCGGCAACATCGCAGAATTTGAAGACACCCCCGAAAACGTGATCTCATACAGATGCGTACCGTCGGACAATGATGAAATACGCAAATATATGAAAAAACGGTGTCCGTTCAATCAAATGACCGTTATGTTTAAAAAGTCCGAGGCTATGGCTGTCGGCGGCTACATTGATTGGTTCAGAAACGAGGACTACTACCTGTGGCTTCGTCTTATGCAAAACGGTGCCGAATTTGCAAATTTAGATGAAATATTTGCAAAAGTACGTGTTGAAAAAGATACGTATTACCGACGCGGCGGTATTCATTATTTCAAAAGTGAATACAAGCTTCAAAAATATATGCTTGAAAATCATATAATAAGCCGTGTGACATATACAGTAAACATCCTTAAAAGATTTACCGTGCAGGTTCTTCTTCCGGGAAGTATGAGAAAGTTCGTTTACAATAATTTTGCAAGAAAGAAAGCTAAAAATAAATAATATAAAGGATACGAAAATGGGATTTTTAACAGGAAAAACAGCGATAATCACAGGTGCCGGCAGAGCCGTATTAAGTAACGGTGCCTGCGGTTCGATAGGCTACGGTATAGCTACAGCATACGCCAAAGAAGGCGCAAACCTTGTGATAACGGGAAGAAACGTAAAAAAACTTGAATCTGCCAAGGAAGAGCTTGAAAGACTTTACGGTATACGTGTGCTTATCCTTGCTGCAGACATAAACGCAGGTGCGGACAATGAAGCCGTCGTAAATAACGTGATAAAACAGACAATCGATACTTTCGGCAGAATAGACGTGCTTATAAACAACGCCCAAGCGTCAGCATCGGGTGTTACGATAGCTGATCACACCACAGAACAGTTTGATCTTGCGGTATATTCCGGTCTTTACGCCGCATTTTATTATATGAAAGCGTGTTATCCTTATCTCAAAGAAACGAAGGGTACAGTTATAAACTTTGCTTCGGGTGCAGGTCTTTTCGGTAATTACGGTCAGTGTGCATACGCTGCCGCAAAAGAGGGAATAAGAGGACTTACACGCGTTGCCGCAACAGAATGGGCAAAGGACGGAATAACAGCAAACGTAATATGCCCTCTTGCATGGACTGCACAGCTTGAACAGTTCAAGAATGCGTATCCCGAAGCGTTTGAGAAAAACGTACACACACCCCCTGCAGGCCATTTTGCCGATGCCGAAAAAGAGATCGGCCGTGTCTGTGTTCAGCTCGCGTCCGATGATTTCAAATATATGACAGGTGAAACACTTACCCTTGAAGGCGGTCTTGGTTTAAGACCTTAACTGCAGCACTATATAAATAAGATATTCGGATGGTCAAGTCGTCCGATACATAAAATAAAGTATAAATTAAAGGAGATAATTATTATGAAACAAAGATTTTTTCGTTGTGAGCATTGCGGAAATATAGTTGCAATGGTAAATGATGCAGGTGTTCCCGTTATGTGCTGCGGTGCAAAAATGGTAGAGCTTGTTCCCGGAACGGCAGAAGCATCGACAGAAAAACACATTCCCGTTTTTACAGTTGACGGAAACAAGGTCTACGTTGTTGTAGGCGAGGTTGAACACCCTATGACAGAGGATCACTACATACAGTGGATATCAATACAGACAAAGCAGGGCAATCAGAGAAAGTGCCTGACACCTTCCGACAAGCCTGCAGCTTGCTTCTCGATATGCGACGGTGACGAGGTTGAAGCAGTATATGCGTACTGTAATCTTCACAGCCTTTGGAAAGCTGAAAACAAGATAGAACCCGTATGCGACCTTAAACCTCTTGATACGCAAACGAGTGAAAACTACGTTATCTGCAAATGCAATAATGTAAAATACTTTGATATTCTTGATGCTGTACACGGTGCTAAAGATATCGGCAGCTTGCTTTCTGCCTTTGAAAATGTAAAAAATACAACGCATTGTTCTACCGGATGCGGCGGATGCTACAACAAAGTTATAGCTGTAATTTCCGAGGTAATAAGCGGTAAGCTTTCATAAATTAAGATTAAAACGGTGCCTACGCACCGTTTTTTTAAATAATTTTGAATTTTTTTCTTATTTTTGTTGCATTTTATAAAAGTATATGATATAATTAAGAAGTTATTTTTTAAAATGGAGGAACATAATAGTGAATTACGCAGAACTTATTGTGTTTATTATCTACTTCGTTTTTGTTTTGGGAATAGGTTTTTACTTCTTCTTTAAAGATAAAAACGGTGGAGAAAAGGATTATTTTCTCGGCGGACGAAATATGAGCGGTCTTGTTTCGGCTTTGAGTGCCGGTGCATCGGATATGAGCTCATGGGTACTTATGGGCTTGCCCGCATCTGTTTTTGCGGCAGGTATCGGTCAGGTATGGATAGCTGTAGGTCTTGGTATAGGTACGGTTTTAAGCTGGATACTCGTAGCTCCCAGACTTCGCAGTTTTTCGATCGTATGCGGTGATTCTATCACACTTCCGCAGTTTTTGACAAACAGATTTGCAACGTCAAATAAGGCGCTTCAGATAATCTGCGCTGTCATCTTTCTCGTTGTTTATACGATATATGCAGCATCAAGCATCAAGGCGTGCGGTACGCTTTTCAATACGGTAATCGGTATAGAAACAACGACTGCTATGTACATAGCTTCGGCAATTATCATTCTTTATACCTTCCTCGGCGGATTCTCTGCTGTTTGTTGGACGGACTTTTTCCAGGGACTCCTTATGCTTATGGCGCTTATGATAGCTCCTATTGTAGCTCTTATAGCGATACAGGGCGGACACACTCCCGAAATACCGTTTGCAGTAGGTGAAAACTATTGGAATCCCTTGTCAAGCGGTGCATTTGATTGGACGAGTGTTTCCGATATTTTGAGCGGTCTCGGCTGGGGTATCGGTTACTTCGGTATGCCTCACATCATTATCCGCTATATGGCTATCAAATCTCCGAAGGAGCTTAAAAAGTCACGCGTTGTCGGCTCGCTCTGGACTTGTCTTATACTTATTTTCTCTGTTGCTGTCGGTCTTGTTGCCGTTAAATATCTCGGCGACTTCGGTACTGATCACAGTACGGTGTTCATTGAAATGGTAAGAAGACTTTTCCCGGGTGTTATTTCCGGTATCCTTCTTTCCGCTATTCTTGCTGCGGCTATGTCAACGTGCGATTCTCAGCTTCTTGCATCAGCTTCAGCTTTCTCATCCGATGTTTATAAACCCATTATCAGAAAAAATGCATCCGATAAGGAAATGCTTTGGGTGGGAAGAATAGTAGTTATTATTATCTCCATTGCGGCACTTCTTATTGCATCAAACCCCAATTCGGGAAGCATTATGAGCCTTGTTGAAAATGCGTGGGGACTTTTCGGTGCGGCATTCGGTCCCGTTGTTATCCTCAGCCTTTTCTGGAAGAAGTTTTCGTTTGCCGGTGCTGTAGCAGGTATACTTGCAGGCGGTATCGTCGATGCAGGCTGGCTTATACTCAAAGGCCTTGAGTCAATGAAGGATGTGAAGATACTTTCTCTTTATGAGATCATTCCCGGCTTTATTGCAGGTATGATCGCTGCTGTTGTATTTTCACTTATCTTTAAACCCGAACAGAAGGTTGTAGATCAGTTCGAAGAGGCAAAGGCGTATAAGGATTAATTATGGCACTTGAACACGAAGAAAAAATAAAATGTAAAGACTGCGGATGTGAATTTGACGTAACCGTTTACGAGTCCGTAAACGGTGCGTTTGATCCCGAAGCGCAGAAAAAGCTTTTGCAAGGTGAGCTTTTTTCACACACCTGTCCCGAATGCGGGTGCGTGATATCCCTTTCATATCCTATGCTTTATCACGATATGGATAACAGATTTATGATACATCTTTGCCCTGCGGGAGAGGACGTTGACGAGTGTATCAAAAATATTAAAGAGGCTCAAAAGAAAATAGATTCTCAATTTCCCGAAAAAAGGATGGAAAAGCCGTATACGATAAGAATAGTGAACAACGAAAATTCTATCCGTGAAAAATCCGTTATTTTTGAAAACGGACTTGATGACAGAATAATCGAGCTTTTAAAGCTGTTTTTTGCATCACGTTTGCAAGCACAGAATAAAAACGCCGCCATTTCCGACATTTTGTTCTTTGTCGGAAACGGCGGAGAGTATGCACTTCAGATAATGCTTGAAAACGGTGAAAATCTCGTTGCCGAGATACCGAAGCATTTCTATACGCTTTTCTGTGAACAGTATCTTGAAAAATGCAAGCTTGCATCAAAGGATAATTTTATCGTGGATGCGGATTTTGCAGTTCTCGTGCTGAACGGTAAGTAATTACAAAACACAGCTTTTGAATTTTTCGTAAGCTGATTTTAAAGTCATATCCTTTGAAAATACGCCCGAGTAGCCTGTTACAAACATATCGGCACCCGCTTCTTTCATAAGAATTGCGTTTTCAAAGCTTACGTTACCGTCAACCTCTATCAGAATATTTTCATATCCTGCGCCGTTTAAAAGACGGCGCATTTCTTTTATTTTGTCCATTGAGCCGTCAACGAGCTTTTGTCCTGCGTATCCCGGGTAGACCGTCATAACAAGGACTGCTTTCAGCTTCGGTAAATAGGGAAGTACAACGTCACACGGTGTGTTCGGATTTATTGCAAGCATTGCGTACGCACCTTTTTCGTTTATAGTATCAAGGCACGAGTCTATATCCTCCGATGCTTCGTAGTGTATGCTTACAAAATCCCCTTTTTTCATTTCAAACCTATCGAGCTTTTTTTCAGGCTTCGTTATCATTAAATGAATGTCAAGCGGTATATCGGTAAAAGAATGGAGCTTTTTTATGTGATCTGTTCCGAGAGTATAGTTCGGAACAAATTCACCGTCCATAATGTCAATGTGAAGAAAATCCGTACCGAGTGCTTCAAGATCTTTTACACAGCTTCCGAGGTTAAAAAGATCACAACACATAAGCGACGGGCAAATATAAGAATTTTTCATTTGTCACCTTTAATAATTGCAATTACTGTATTTTTTGTTATCATACCGAGGGCTTTTATCATATATTCCTCGGGGATGACCACGCATCCTGCCGATGAGGTCGAGCCGGGGGAGGGAATATGTAAAAATATTGCAGAACCCTTTTCGGGCACCGCAGGGGATGTGTTGTAGTTTATCATTGCGGCGTATTTATACGAATTCGTATATTTTATCAAATGCTCGTACTGTCCGCGGTTGAGCCATTCTTCGCCTTTTTCGCTTCCTTTTACGTGTGTGTTGTACGTGTCGGAGGATGAATCACCGTCCCAGTAGTCGTCATCGTCTATCAGCGTATACGGCACTTTCATTTCGCAAGGCGGTAAAGTGTTTCCGAAACATTCACCGATATAGTATATCCCTTCGGGTGTCTTTCCGTCGCCCTCTGTCTTTTCTTCGGGTGAGCATATACCGCATCTGCCTATGTAACCGTCTGTTTTGAAAACAAGCTTATAGCCGTTTTCACATTTTTCGTATGCGTAAAAAAGGCAGGAAGTTCCTTCTTTCCCGATACATACGAAAATGTTATCGGTAGTTTCGCATACCGTATTTACAAAATCCATTTCAAGACCTCTCTTATTTATGATTTTTCATTATATACGCAGTCTTTATCTTTAATTGGCGATTGTTGTAAAATTATCGTTAATTTGAATTTCTCAATAAAAAAGTGTGATTTTTCAAATGAGCCATTAGTGAAATAAAAATTTTACAATAAAAAACCGAGTTTTATTAAAAATTAATAAATAATTAAAGAAGTATTCTACAAATAGTGATATTATATAAAATTGGTTAAAGAGGTTTTGTGTATATTGCGAAAGGATGTACCATATGAATCTGAAAAGAAAAGCATCGGTCGTTTTGCTTTGTGCGGCACTTCTGCTGTCGTCTTGCACGCAGGATGTTACCGATACTTCCGAGCTTACGCAGACTGCTGATACTTCTGTTGCTTCGGAAACGCACGACGTACAGACGGATGTGAACAGCGATGTTTCGTCTCCTTACGTAAACGCAGAGTTTTCAGTGCCGGGCGGATTTTATAAATCTGCAGAAAAGCTTACCCTTGCGCTTTCGGAAAATGCACCGGACGGCGCATATATAACTTATACGCTTGACGGTAACGAACCCGATAAATCATCTGCAAAATACAAAGAGGCAATAACCGTAGCCGACGGAGAAACGACCGTCGTGCGTGCATTGTGTTTTAACAAAGACGGTGAACCGATCGGCAGAATAAAAACAAACACCTATATCTGTTATGATAAAGACGTCGTTTCGGCGCCTTATACCGTGTCTATCGTTACCGACAGCGAAAATCTTTACGGAAGCAAAGGCATAATATCGAACAGCGAAAATTCCGGCAAAAAGTGGGAACGTGTGTGCCATATTGAAATATTCGACAAGGACGGCACCGAGGCGGTATCACAGGATGCAGGTCTGAGAATATTCGGCGGTTCGTCAAGAACGCTTGCTCAAAAATCGTTCAGACTCGTTGCAAGAAAAACGGGATATTACGATGAGCTGTTGTATAACGGTTCAGGCTCTTTCGATTATCCGTTTTTTGCTGACAGAGTGGCAAATGACGGACAGGCACTTGCGAAGTTTGACAGACTTATACTTCGTAACGGGGGCAACGATGCTATCATAAATACAGGGGCAGACGGCGAGAAAACGTCAATGATCCGCGATGCGGCAGTAAATACGTTTGCTATAAAATATGCGCCTGCCGTTGCATCTCAGGCTTCTTGCTTTGCTGTTGTATTTCTGAATGGTGAGTATTACGGTATTCTCGATATGAAAGAGGATATCGACGAGGATTACGTTTCAAACCTTTACGGAATAGAGGATAAAGAAAATGTAGCCGTCGTAAAGTCGGAGCTTGACATATCACGCAGATGTAGAGGCGATCACGACGAAAACATTCCCTGCGGAAGATACTGCGGCTCATGGTTTTATTACGAGGTTGATTCGGGACCCGAAAACGCACTTGACGACTTCACGGCAATGTGTAAAAAGGTGCTTAACGCACCCGATGACGAGTACGACGAAACGTACGAATATTTGTCAAGTAAGCTTGATATTGAGAATTTTATGCAGTATACTGCATTGAATCTGTATTTCTGCAACACAGACTGGGGACATAATAACCTGAAGCTGTGGTGCTATATGGGCGAAAATAAAGACAGCTCGTATAAAGACGGCAAATGGCGTTTCGCTATGCGTGACTGCGATTTTGCAATGGGCAGATACGATTCGCTCGTGCTTCCCGAAATATACACGCTTGCAGATACGAATACTTTTGATTTTACACTCGGCAATTATTACAGCGGAAAGTTTGAGTATGTCAGCAATTACGCCGATCCGCTTTACTTAAAAGGTCTTCTTGCATTCTGTCTTAAAAACGATACGTTCAGAGCAGATTTTGAAGAGTATTGCAGACTGCTCTGTTCCGATGAAGCAAAGGCGTTTTTGAAGGATACAGTCAAAAAGCAGAAAGAAACGCTTTCACCGATAATCAAGGCACATATCACTCGTTGGGATGATTATACGTCACGCGGATACAGTGTGCGTACATGGTCGCGGCAGATAGGTGATATCGAAAAATGGATAGACGACAGAAGCGGATATTTTATTTCTTACATGGAAACCGCACTTTCAAATTTTGATTAAATTAATTTTTATATAAAAAGAGGTATAACTATGGAAAGACTTACGGGAACAATTTCAAGAGGCGTCAGAGCCCCTATCATCAGACAGGGCGACGATATCGCTCACATCGTTGCACAGAGCGTGCTTGATGCGGCTAAGTCTGACGGATTTGAGATCCGTAATAAAGACGTTATAGCAGTTACGGAAGCTGTTGTAGCAAGAGCACAGGGCAACTACGCAACCGTGGATCAGATCGCGGCAGACGTAAAGGCAAAATTCCCCGACGGACATATCGGTCTTATCTTCCCCATACTTTCAAGAAACCGCTTTGCAATCTGCCTTAAAGGTATTGCAATGGGACTTAAAAAGATAACTCTTATGCTGAGCTATCCTTCCGACGAAGTCGGCAACCACCTTTTCGATGACGATATGCTTGACGAAAAGGACGTTGATCCGTGGCGCGACGTGCTCGACGAAAAGAAATACCGCGAGCTGTTCGGTTACGTAAAGCATACGTTCACAGGTGTTGACTACGTTGAATACTATAAAAATCTTATTGAAGAATGCGGCTGTGAGGCTGAAATAATACTCGCAAACGATTGCCGTGCAATTCTTCCTTACGCAAAGAACGTGCTCAACTGCGATATACACACGAGAGTAAGAACAAAACGCCGTCTGCTCAAAGCAGGTGCCGAAAGTGTATATTCACTTGATGAAATACTTACGTCAAGCGTTGACGGAAGCGGTTACAACGAAAATTACGGTCTTTTGGGATCAAACAAAGCAACGGAAACGACCGTAAAGCTTTTCCCCAGAGATTGCGAGCCTGTCGT
This sequence comes from Eubacteriales bacterium, assembly GCA_045657205.1. Classification (GTDB taxonomy): domain Bacteria; phylum Bacillota; class Clostridia; order Oscillospirales; family CAG-272; genus RGIG7213. The sequence goes on along the minus strand of JAZOSS010000106.1, from coordinate 106 downwards.
AAAGCAGATAAAGGCAGAGATAGACGCGGCAACAGGCAAGAGCGTTGAAGTTATGATATACGGTGACGGTGCATTCAAGGATCCCGTAGGTAAGATATGGGAGCTT
>JAZOSS010000105.1:0-26298 GCA_045657205.1 Eubacteriales bacterium | reverse complement strand
CGCTGAATGCAGCAGCGCCGAGGGCCATTGTCGCAAGGATAGATCCGCAGTAAGACTCGTAAAGGTCAGCACCCATACCCGCAACGTCACCTACGTTAACGCCTACGTTATCGGCAATAGATGCAGGGTTTCCTGCATCGTCTTCGGGGATACCTGCCTCACCCTTACCGACAAGGTCAGCACCGACGTCTGCCGCCTTTGTGAAGATACCGCCGCCGACACGTGCAAAAATTGCCATAGTCGAAGCACCGATACCGAACGTTACCATATTTGCACCGATCTCAGCTGTTGTCAGATCAAAAACAAATCTGAGCAAAACATACCATATGGAAATATCGAGAAGTCCGAGACCGACAACGACAAAGCCCATAACGGAACCTGCGGAAAACGCAACGCGCAAGCCTTTGTTAAGACTTTTTTCAGCAGCCGTTGCCGTTCTGCCGTTACCCATCGTAGCGATCTTCATACCGAGATATCCCGAAAGAGCCGAGAAAGTACCGCCTGTAAGGAAAGCAAAAGGCGTATACTTGGAAATAAGTGTATTTCCTTCGGGCTTAATAAACGAAAGTACAAGGAGTGCAACAAACGCAAAAGCAAAGAAAATTATAACAGTCTTGTACTGTCTTTTAAGATATGCGTTGGCACCTTGAGCAATAGACTTGGAAAGCTCTCTTACCTTTTCACTACCCTGATCTGCTTTTTTTACTTTCATTGCGTTGTAAAAAGCGAAGATCAAAGCGATCACAGCACCCACAGGTGCAAGTAATGACAGATCCATAAATAACTCCTCCCAAAAAGAAAGTTAAAATATTTTATTAGCTGTTTCAAACCGTAAAACGTAAACAACTATATCACAATTATAATATCAAAACACTTTCGTTTTGTCAATACCAAATGCAATAATTTTATCAAAAATGTTATTTTAAACAAAATCGCAATATATTTTTGTGAATTTGAACAGATATACGTGTAATAAAATGCATATATTTACTCAAAATAACATCTCATATTTATTTTTGTTATTTTACACAAGTGATTTTGTTAATATCACAACCACTGAAACGAGTATTTTCAGTTTTCTTCAAACAGTGCAGGACACGCCTCGTGTGCCTTGTACGCACGTACGTACTCACACAGCCAACGGTAGTAAAGGTCGCCGTGGCCGCCCTTCATAGGTTCTATATCACGGCTGAATTCCTGATTGAAATTATCGGTAAATACGTATTTTCCGTCAACGCAGAAAAGCTGAGCGCACCATTCGTTCCACCACGTAAGAGTTACTATTTTAGGATGAACGTCAAATGCTGTTTTCCACTGTGAATTCCAGAAACGTCCGCTCTGTCTTCCGTGTGCCGTTTCCATATCTGACATATACGTTGCCTGCATTGCGACAGATACGCCGACGTGTTCGGGTTCACCGTTTGCATCATAGGAAACGGTTATCGTGTTATTGGGTTCGATATAGCTCCACTGCCCTGTCGATACCTTTTCCTGCAAGCCGTACATAGCACGCGTTGTAAACTTATCCGTTTCAGTCGCTTTATATCTCCAATGAAGCGCAAAGGGTTTGCCGTTCCAATAAACGAAGCAATCCTTCCACTTTTCAACGCCGTAAAACTTTTCGTAAAACACTTCAAACGCTTCCACGGTATTGGGCCACATAACGACGTAGGGTGTCTTGAGTCCTTCGGCACGCATTTCCGTTATAGTATCAAGCAGAGCGATCGACGAATATTCAACGTGGTGATCCCAGAAATCTTTATTATTCACAGAGCCTTCATCGGCAAATGTGAAATCAAGCACCAAAAAATCAACCCCTGCATTCTGAAGCATCGTAAGATTACGGCGGTGTGCCTGTTTATCCGTACTGCGGTAATAGCCCTGTGCAGGCTCGGACCAATAATGGAAGCTGTACATATCGTTGTGCTGTTCTTCTGCATTACCGAAGCCGTATTCGGCACTCCAGCCGTATTTTTCGGTAAGCTCGGCTACATTCAGCGCGCTCGTCACAGGATCATCTCCCATACCGTGAACTGCATTGAACCACATCGTATAACAAATACCCACCAGGTCCTTTTTATCTGTAATATCCAATCCGTACTGTTTTTTATCCATTTCTTTTCCCTCTTATTAATTTTTACTTTGATAACTTATATTACCATAAATTATACAATATTTCAACTATTTCAGTAAATATTAATTGCAAAACCTGTTACTCGTCGTTATTAAGCTCGGATCTATATTTCTCCACCAAATTTTCGAATTCTTTTATGTATTTATCAAGTCTTGCCTGTCCTTTGGGCAGATCAAGTCCCGGTTTTCTGTATCCGCAAATTCTGACATCGTTCAATATGGCATCTTCCGTATTGTATGCCCCCATTGAGTTTCCCTTGATATGCGGATATTTCGCACACATATATGCAATTTCCTCCGTTGTAAACATTCCTGCGGGAAAATCAAACCTTTTTAAGTTCGGAACGGATCCGAGGACATCTGTGTTTCTGACTTCAAGTTTTATCAGGTGAAGCTTTACGTTTTCAAGCTTTTCCATTCCTTTCATCCATTCCAGACTTTTCATCGGATACGGAGAGTCCATATCGCCGTGAAATTCAACGATTTTTAAGTATTTTGCCTTTTGCAGGATGATAGGATCGGATGCAATTTTTTTGGTATGGATCAACTTTAAATATTCAAGCTTTGGATTTCGGGACATATCCCACAAAGTATTGGTGCGAATGTTCCAAAAAATACTGACGCCCTCCAAATTTTTCAGTTTTTCAAGAGGCGAAAAATCAGATATGAGCTGACATTTAAAAAAACTAAGATATTCGTAAGTTTCTCCGTATTTTTCAACAAAATATTCAAAACTTTTTTGCTCCATTCCGCAAATTTCAAGGATCTTTTTATTTTTCCCTTTACTCATTTCATAATCAACATCATCAGCTGTCATATTACACGGTGAAAAAGCACTGCTCGGATTTGGTTTTTCTCTTGAAACAAACAATCTTTTTTCTTCGTCATCAACGTGTATAAACCATTCGTCTTTCATATAGATTCTCCTTTGCCGTTTTTTTGATTATATCACAATATCGCAAGCATTTCAACTGCTTTCACGTTCCTATTGTTACAGTTTTTTCGCTATAGTCTATTTTCATATCCGCTCCCATTTTTACGGCGATAAAATATGCAACTGAAGTGCTGTCTATTACAATTTCACCGTCATAAGTCTTACGTATACATTTTGTAGAACCCGGAGGTATGGGGAGACCGAAATCTCTTTTGCCTATATCCAAAGTTAAAGTATTATCTTCAAATACAAATATAAATGTATCTCCTTTCCGATCGGTTTTCGCTCCCAGCGCTTCCATAACCGCCACAAAAGGAAGTTCCGCTGTATTGTCTTCGTAAATAAAAATATGATTTCCATCTGTTATATCTTTGCCGTTTATGATCAATCTGTAATTATCGTTCGCTGTATTTTCTTCCGAATCTTTCGGCATATCCGTTTGCGGTGCCGTCTCATCGGAGTCAGGTTTTTGTGTTGTCTGCACGTCGGATTCTGTGTCAGCATCGATATGGTCGGGTTCTGTATCTTCAGCAGGAGGTACTGTTTCGGGGTTCTGCTGTGTTGTTTCATTCTCACCAAACGAAGTAAACGAACATCCGACAGCACACAGTGCAAGTATTATCGCAAGAACGATACATAATATTTTGTTTTTCTTTTCAGTCGTCAGCATAATTATCCTCTCTTTCATAGGCGCACTGCCGAGTCCGACAGCGTATTTTCTTTTCTGTGGAATCGTATCAATAAGGATGTTTGCGTACTTTATACGTTCTTCATAGCTTAGCTTTGAAGCAACGGAGTCATCACAAGCAAGCTCTGCATCGCGTTTTGATACACCGGCGGCTATCCACACAAGCGGATTCCACCAAAACACGATAAGTGCAAGTGCACGTACAACGGACCAGATATGGTCACCGTGGCGGATATGACAATATTCGTGAAGCATAATGAGATCATCATTACCGCTGTTTACCGATTCGGGTGTGATGTAAACAGACGGTATAACCCCCGCAACGCACGGAACATCTGCACTCTCCGAGATATACACTTTCGTTCTGCCGATATTTTTATAAAACTTACGGTTTTTGCGAAGTTTTTCCTCGTAAGACGAGGCAGTAAATATTACCCACCATTCTACAGCAAGCACACCTGCAAGCCACACCGTGTTTATTACATCGACATATGTAAAAGAAATAGTTTTTTTGATGGGTTTTTCGGGTTCAATCGGAGTCTCAGGCCCGGGGGTGCTCGGTTCTATTAAATCGGGTTCGTTCGGTATTACAGGTTCAGGCTTACTCGGTGCTATAGGTGTTATGGGAAGGGCTGCCGGTGGGATCTGTTCTTGATCACCCGGTATTATCGGCGTTATCGGTAACATCTGTATGGGAATATTTTCGGTTAAATCATTTTCATTGTCACCGTTTTCAAGCATCGGCGGTGTTTGACTCTGTTCTTCGTTACCGTTTTGCTCGGTATGTAAAAATTCGGGAACCGTAACGGTGACTTCAAACAAAAATATCGGTAAAACCATTCTTATGACAACGACGAGCCACAACGCATATATCACTTTCGGTGATATCGTTTTGCGAAATATAGCGCGAATGATAAGAACAGCGACGATAAGTAATGATACAGATAAAATATATTCGATCACGGTTTAATTCCCTTTCTTTTCTGCATCGTCAAGTATCCGACGAAGCTCTGCGATATCTTCCTCCGAAAGCTTCTTTCTTTCCGTGAGAGCTGTAAACAGCATACCGACGCTTCCGTCGTACACACGGTTTAAGAATGATTCCGTTTCCTCGGGTGCTACGTCACATCTTTTTATAATTAAATAATATTTATGCGGTTTTACACTGTCATCAAGTCCTATCGCCCCTTTTTCCATCAACCTTTTGAGCATAACGTGAACCGTAGGACGCGACCAGCCTGTTTCTTCATCAAGCGCATTTGTTATTTCGCGGAGTGAAAGATCAGGCGAAGCCCATAAAAGCTTCATTATCTTCCATTCACCCTCGGATAATGTAACATTTTTCACAATGATCTCCTTTCGTCCGCATAGCGGCAATGAAAATATTTTATACATTCTTAAACGTGATAATTATCAAACAAAACAATCGGTTACGGTCAATAAAGCTTTACACCGATCTATTTGTCGACACTCGTCTACCTTGATTATAATATAGCACAGATGTAGACATTTGTCAACATTTGTGCTGTACAATTTACACTTTGTTCGTTTTATCAAAAAATCAATCGGATATCGTGCTTTTTAACATAAAAACGCCCGAAAGTGGGGTATCCCTTCGGGCGTAAAAGTATCGTTTATTGAATTATCTGATATTCTTATAGAGAGGACCGTATGCCTGGCATGCACGGTAATCCTGACCTTCTTTATCCATACCGAATGCGTTCCAAGCTGCAGGACGGAATATATCCTCTGTGGGCACGTTATGCATACATACGGGAATTCTGAGCATTGAGCACATTGTAATGAGGTCCGCTCCGATATGTCCGTAGGATATAGCACCGTGGTTTGCTCCCCAGTTATTCATCACTTCATATGCCGTCTTGAAGGGACTTCCTTCAACACCGTCACAGCGAGGTGTGAACCATGTGCAGGGCCACGTGGGGTCTGTTCTCATCATAAGCGTCTTTGTTACGTCATCGGGAAGCTGTACTGTCCAGCCTTCAGCGATCTGAAGAACGGGGCCGAGTCCCTTAACGAGGTTAAGACGGATCATCGTTGCAGGCATTTCCGCACGTGTTGTAAAGGAAGACGAGAAACCGCCTCCGCGGAAATATCCGTTATCTGCCGCAGGCCACGTTGTAGCCGCAGTCATTGTCTTGATATCTTCGTCGGTAACTTCCCACCACTTCTTCATAACCGCGTTTCCGTTTTCATCACGGCATTCACCGCAGGCATCAAGTGCTGTAGCACCGGAGTTTATAAGGTGGATAAATCCTCCGTTTTCTTTTGCAACACCCGTAATGTCGTAACCGGACGCTCTCTTACAAGCATCAGCAGACCAATACGTACGAACGTCGGAGAACATCTGTGCACGGTTTGTAAGAAGCTTCATAAAGAGCATTCCAAGACCGTTGAGTACGTCGTTTTCCGTTGCGAGTATATACGGCTCACGTGCGCCGTTATGGTCAAACGTAGAGTTGAGAAGTGCTTCGGGGAAGTCACAGTTAGGATAGAAGTCTGTCCACTGTCTTTGTCCCTGGAAACCGCCCGCTATTGCGTTATGGCCGACCATTTCCTCTTCTCTGCCCTCGGGAAGATTGGGGTTACCGTTGAAAAGGTCTTTGATTATGCAGTACATTTTTGCAAGGAAGTCCCACTGCTCTGCTTTCTTTTCGTCGGATGCCTTAACAAAGTCGGGGTTCTTATCCCAGCCTTCTTTGCAGTTTTCAGCGATCCAAGCTTTAGCCTTTTCAACCTCAGCTGCATCATAGATACCTTCGCTCATTCGGCGAATAATTTCCACTTCGTCAACCGATTCCACTCTCATTCCGAGATATTCTTCTATAAATGCAGGATCAATGATAGATCCGCCGATACCCATACAGATAGAACCTATCTGCAAGTACGATTTACCTCTCATAGTTGCAACCGCAACAGCGGCACGGCCGAAACGGAGCAATTTTTCCTGTACGTCTTCGGGAATATTCGTAACCTCGTCAAGGTTCTGAACATCGTGTCCGTAGATACCGAACGCAGGAAGTCCCTTCTGTGCATGGGTTGCAAGAACGGAAGCAAGATATACAGCGCCGGGACGCTCCGTACCGTTAAAGCCCCAAACACCTTTGATCGTCATAGGATCCATATCCATCGTTTCCGATCCGTAGCACCAGCAAGGAGTTACGGTAAGCGTTATATCAACGCCTTCTTTTTTAAATTTTGCGGCACAAGCAGCAGACTCTGCCACACGGCCTATCGTTGTATCAGCGATAACTACCTTTACCGGCTCGCCGTTAGAATAATAAATGTTTTTCTCAAAAAGGGCTTTAGCTGCCTGAGCCATTGCCATCGTTTGTTCTTCAAGACTTTCACGCACCTTCAAAGGTCCGCGGCGGCCGTCGATCGTGGGACGGATACCGATAACGGGATAATCACCAATAAGTCTGTTCTTTGCCATAATTATTCCTCCATATATTTAAAATGTTTTTGTGTTCATTTTATATTTTCGTCTGTACGACGTATCTATATACTATTCCTTTTGGAATTTGTTTTCAAATTTAATGTTAGATATATGCCGTGCTTTTAAAAATCTCTCCCTGCTTTTCAACAGGGAGAGATCTTTAAATCCTATTTAATCAAGCTTAGTTGATCTGTTAATTTAAGCTTTCACCCTTGAGTTTTTGTGGGTCAAAGATTAGCCCATATAGAATATGTTCTGTTCTTTAAGTGCATCGATATTTTCAGCTGTGTACCAAACACCTGCTATACCAACGTCTGTAACTGCTTCGCCTGCAAGCTTCTTAGCTGCGAGTTCAACTGCTTTGTAACCGATATTGTAGGAGTCCTGAGCAACGGAACCAACAAGACGTGCGTATGTTGCGCCTGCGTCCTTGATCCATGTGTACTGGTTTGTACCTGCGTCAAATCCGCAGAAGAGGATATCCTTGTATGCTGCTGCGTTATCGGAGATTTCGGGGAATACTTCGTTTACAACACCTTCATTTGTCATAAAGATGGACTGTGCGCCCCAGTCTTTAAGAGCTGTAAGACCGAGCTTGTATTCACCTGCATTGTTTGCCTTAACCTGCTTGTTTATATCAAGTGTGATGCTGTCAGCAGCTGCGAGTGCATTTATCTTTTCGATAAAGCCTTCAGCTCTGTCGTTACCTGTTGATGTGGAGTCGTGCTGGATAACGCCTATCTTATAGCCGTTAACGAGTACGTTCTGAGCCTTGAGGTATGCGTAGAAGTTTTCAGCAACAACGCCGCCTGCAGCCTTGTTATCTGTTGCAACGCCGCCAACTGTGGGGTCTTTGCCTTCTGTGATATCAGCACCGCCGGAGTAAAGACCGGAGTCAAATTCTACAACGGGAATACCCTTGTTGAATGCGGATGTAAGTTCATCTGCAAAGCCGAGACCGATAGTTGCAAGAACAATAGCCTTTGTATCTTTGTTGTTAAGAGCTGTCTGAACCATTTCACGCTGGTTGTTTACATATTCTTCACTTTCAGCTGTAGGTCCGCGGAAAGTAACTTTGTAGCCGAGATCTGCACCTGCTTTTTCTGCACCTGCTTTAACAGCCTGCCAGAATGCGTGTGTTTCACCTTTTGCTACTACTGCGATAGTGCCTTTTGTGTCCGAATCTGTTTTATCACCGCAAGCTGCGAGTGAAAACATACAAACGATTGCCATGATAAGTGCGAAAATTCTGGTATTCCTTTTCATTAGAAATTCCTCCAATACTTTTTATTTATAAAAACCTTACGGTTCCTATTCTGAATTTAGATGTGCAATTATTTCTTGCTTGCCGCTTTCAATGCGGGAACGTCAACCTTGAGAACCTTCTTGAGGTCTGTAAGTTCTTTTTCTATCTCTTTTGCTCTCTTTGCGGCTTCTGCGTTGCCTTTTGCTGACAATGCGTAATCCTGTTCGTACTTGAGAGCTTCTATCTTTTCTTTCGTTTCTTTTGCGAGTTTTTCGTAATCTTTTTCGATCTTAACTCTTGCTGCGGACTTTTTCTTGAGAACGTCAAGAAGAACAGCACCGACAACGATTATACCCGTAACTGCGTACGTTATGTTTGTTGCGGAAACAACGCTTCCGCTGCTGAGTGCCATATTAAGGCCCTGACGGATAACTACGAGGATCATAGAACCGAGAAGTGTACCTGCTACGCTTGCCGATCCACCCGTTGTACTTGTACCGCCGATGTAAACGCCTGCGATAGCATCAAGTTCCATACCGTTACCTGCAGCTATTGTAAGCGAGGGGTTGGATGCTGTGTAGAAAAGTGCCGCAAGACCTGCGAAGAAACCGCCTATAGCGTATGCGATTATCTTATACTTATCAACGTTGATACCGGAAAGACGTGTTGCTTCTTCGTTACTTCCTATAGCGAGGATATAACGGCCAACCTTTGTCTTATACATAACAACCATACAAATTATCAGAAGACCGAGTACCCACACGATACCTATCGGGAATCCGTTGTAGTTTGTGAATACCTTCTGGAACCAACCTGTTGTGGGGTACTTAACAGCAGATGATGTTTCTCTGATAGCTTCGGAGATAACCGCTGTAAGACCGCGGGATACGAGCATCGTACCGAGCGTTGCAATAAACGGTGCGATTTTACATTTTGCAACGAGAACACCGTTGAGCAATCCGAAAAGAAGACCCGTTATAAGGATTATCGGAATCGTAAGCCAAAGTGTACCTTCATCCTGCGTTACGCCCGTGCTGCATATAGCACCTGCGAGAACCGAAGAACCGATACATACAGTACCTATTGAAAGGTCGATGCCGCCTGTTGCAATAACGAACGTTACACCGAGAGCGAGTATTGCGTAAGGAACGAGCGACTTACTCATTGTAAGAAGAACGTCTTTGTTTGCAAACCCGGGGTTTATAAGTGTGAATATAACGAAAAGTGCGATAGTTGCAAAAACGATAACTATATTCTGCTTACCGTTTGTGCTTACGTATTTTGAAAGTTTAACGCCTGTCTGACGGATGTGTCCGCGCATATTAAGCGATGCGTTAAACGGTGTGTTTTGATTTTTCATAGTACCTTAATTCTCCTCTCGCATAGTGGCAAACTGCATAATATTTTCCTGATTTGCTTCAGAAATATCAAGCTCACCTGTTTTTCTTCCCTCGCACATTACGAGCACTCTGTCGCTCATACGTAATATTTCAACGAGTTCGGAAGAAATCATAATTATTGATTTGCCTTGTTTTGAAAGCTCATTCATAAGCGTGTATATTTCACTCTTAGCACCGACGTCTATACCTCTTGTCGGTTCGTCGAATATCAATATGTCACAATCCTGTATGAGCCATCTTGCGATAATGACTTTTTGCTGGTTACCGCCCGAAAGATTTTTTAATATCTGATCCATTGAAGGAGTCTTTGTGCGGAGCTTCTTATTATAAACTTCCGCTTCTTCTTTCAGTTTTCCGTCATCAATGATGCCGGCTTTTATATATCTGTCCATTGAAGCGATCGCCGTATTTTCAGCAACCGACTTCATTAGCATAAGTCCGTATCTCTTTCTGTCTTCCGAGAGATAACCGATTCCGTTTTTAACCGCATCGGCAGGAGATTTGATATCTACCTTCTTACCGTTAATATATATCTCACCGCTGTCGAACGGATCGGCACCGAAGATAGCGCGTGCTACTTCCGTACGTCCTGCGCCCATAAGACCCGAGAATCCGAGGATCTCACCGCGGCGGAGTGTAAAGCTTACATTTCTTATTGATTTACCGCTGCAAAGGTTCTTGACTTCAAGAACTACGTCAGCATCGGGAGCGACTTCGCTGTGCGTTTTGGGATCTTCGTAAACAACGCGTCCGATCATCATATTAATGATCTCGTCCTTAGTTACGTTCGCGGTATCTACCGTTCCTACGTATTCACCGTCACGCATTACGGTAATTCTGTCCGATATCAGTTTTATTTCATCCATACGGTGTGAAATGTATATCATTCCGATACCTTTTTTGCGAAGGTCGAACATTATTTTAAAAAGCTCATCTATTTCAGATTGAGTAAGTGCAGCTGTCGGCTCATCGAGAATAAGCAGCTTACAATCTCTCGATATTGCCTTTGCGATCTCAACCATCTGCTGTTTTCCTACCGTAAGGCTTCCGAGCGTTACGCGGGGATCAATATTGATACCGATCATTTTAAACAACTTTTCAGCTTCTTTTATCATATCGCCGTCTTTGATAAAAGCTTTTCCCGACATAGGCTCTCTGCCTATGAACATATTCTGGGCAACGGTAAGGTGATTCATCATATTGAGTTCCTGATGTATCATACTTATACCGAGCTTTTGAGATTCGCCGATATTTTTAACCGAGTACGGTGAACCGAGATACGTGATATTACCTTCGTCTGCCTGATGAATACCTGTAAGAACCTTCATCAGTGTAGATTTTCCGGCACCGTTTTCGCCTACAAGTGCATGTATTTCACCAAATCTTAAGTCAAAATGAACACCTTTCAACGCGTGTACACCATGGAAACGCTTGTGTATGTTGTTCATTTCAAGACAAACATTTTGCATCATGAAATACCTCCCTTCCTCTACTGTAACTCAATTATACATCCGTGAATTGATTTTTACAATAGTGTAAATTGCAAAATAATTCACAAAAAAAGACACAAAATTCACCTCAACCTATTGAAACTTTTCACCAAACATGTTATAATAACTGCACAAACCAAAAGAATCTTTTCGAGCTAAAATCGCTTTTTTGCCCAAATTAAAATAAAAAAAGCCCAAAAAATGTATGTTCGCTAAAAAGCAATATTCGACATAATATAGTTAAAATACAAACAAGAGGTATAGTATGAAAAAGTACAATCGCGACACACTATCAGAAAAAAGGCAGATTGCTTACTCTGCAGCTGACGCCATAAAGCTTGATACAAAATGTTTATATGCCGGAAAGCTTGAAAGATCCGAGCAATGGGAAGAAAGGGCACACAATCATCCTTTTTGTGAAATACTGTTCGTTCTTTCGGGCGCTGGAAAGACAGTTATCGACGGAAAAGAATACCGCATAAGCAAAGGCGATATCATTATATACAACCCAAACGCCGTACACGAAGAATCAACGTTTGAATCCACAGGACTTGAGCTTGCCTTTTTCGGCATAACGAATTTCAAAATAAACAATCTACCGTCGGACTTTCTAGTTGACAAAAACTCATCTCCCATTCTGCACACAGGAGATGACGAAACCCGTTTTGAATTTTTCTTTAATTCCCTTGTAGATGAAGTATACGAAAACAAACAGTACAGCGATCTTATGAGCAAATACTGGGCAAGACTTATCCTTATTGGTATTTTACGTTTAGCGAACATCTCCGAAGCAAAATTCGTAACGAATGCAATATTCACCCAAATATATCAGTATCTTAACACAAATTATACAAGCATCGAATCTATGGATCAGATATGCGAAGAACTCAATGTAAGCAAATATTACATTTCCCACGTATTTAAAAAATACATCGGCAAGCCGCCGATGCAGTACGTAACATCAAAAAGGATAACATATGCAAAAAAGCTATTGCAGGAAACGGATTACTCTGCCACCACAATAGGAGAAATGTGCGGATACAAAGACCACGCACTGTTTTTCAAGGCATTCAAAAAGATGGTGGGTACAACCCCGATCTCATTCAGAAAAGAAAATACGCGTACAACCTAATATGTATAATATAAATATAAGCAAGCCTCCGATTTTAAGCACCGGAGGCTTGCTTTAAAGTTTATTTGTTTACTTGCTCCTTGCGGGTGCGTACACAAAATACAACAGATGATATCATATTGAAACATTCGCATATAAGACCGCCGAGGGAAAAATTAAATATATTGTGGAATATCCACGTAGGAGACATATAAGCTATCTGAAAATAACGTATATGTTTGGGATTTCCCAGCCACATCAGCACACTGCATATGATGAGTGCCGAGTACGGAAGCGCAACAAGAAATATCTGCCACACTTCAGGCGAAAGGTAGACAGAAAACGCAAAACAAACAGTATACGCAATCTCAACTGCCGCAAGCTTCCACTTCTTTTTGTCACCTTTCATAAACAAAAGTCCGCGGAAAAGATTTGCAAGATTAAAAAACGCTCCGCCGTATGCGCCTATCAAAATAAAATTCAAAAAGAACATAAAGCTTCCGACGCCTTGCATAAGAAAAAACAAGCTGTTTTTCTTACACTGAAACGAAAGCACTATTATCGCAAGCCCTATAATGCCGAATATCTGGGCGACAATATCCTGCGGCATAACGAATTATTCTCCTTTTACAACGCCTTTTTGCAATATGACGTTAGCGTATACCGCACCTTCGCCCGTTGCAATGATACAATAGCATTTTTTCGCTTCTTCGTAGAAATCGAATCTGTCTATATTGCCGACAGCAGCTCTTCCTCTTTCATCGTGTTTTGCAACGATCTCGGCATACTCATCCCATATCGGTGTGGGAACTTTACCTACATCGCAATCCATAAGCTGCATAAGGGTTACGGGTTTTTCAACATACGAATCGAGCGGAAATACCGTCAGTATCGCATCAAGTATTTCAGGAACTCCGTGTCCGTCCATACGCAAAACAACGCAATCGCGTCCCATACTTTCAACGGGAAAATTTCCGTCAGCTATACATATTCTGTCGCTGTGTCCCATTTCACACAGTACCTTCAAAAGTTGCGGTGATAAGATTTTAGGAATACCTTTAAGCATAACGACACCTCTTAAAATATTTATTTTTTGCAAACGCACTTCGTTTGCACATATCCGTTTTCCGACTTTTTAAATTATGCTTTCCGCCACGTCCGCCGCTGTTATCATTCGCTGTACTACGTTCTCATTATATCATATATCAAAACGTGTGTCAACCGTTTCTTTTAAGTTAAAAAAAAGATTGATTTTTCATATTGTTTTTTTGCAAATTGACTATTGACAAGTAAAATATTTTATGAGATAATATAATCGATAGGAGGACACTCCTACCAAAAAACCGAATATCGTTTGCAGAACTGACGGATAACACAGATAAACTGTGGTGGACTGCAAGCGAAGCGACCCGATCATTTGAGAACGGCCGCGCCGACCGTCTGGGCAAAACTGTTTTCTCAAAACAGATTTGTCTTTTTATTTTCTGTTAAAAATTTTACTTATATAGGAGGACACAACCATGGAACACGTAAACTGGACAGGTTTTACCTCAGGTGTATGGCAAAACGAGATAAACGTCCGCGATTTTATTCAAACTAACTACAAGCCCTACGAAGGCGACGACAGCTTTCTTGCCGCCGCAACGCCCCGTACAGAAGCTTTGATGAAGAAGATACAGGGACTTTTCGCCCTTGAAAGACAGTTCGGAGGCGTTCTGGATATAGATACCGCCACCGTAGGTTCCCTTTCCTGCTTTTCCCCCGGATATATTGACAAGGATAATGAGATCATCGTAGGTATGCAAACAAACCGCCCTCTCAAGCGCAGTGTCAACCCCTTCGGCGGTATGCGTATGGTAAAGCAAGCTTGCGAAGCTTACGGATACAAGCTCAGCTCCAAGGTAGAGGAAGAGTTCCGTTTCCGCACCACTCACAACGACGGTGTATTCCGTGCGTATACAGACGAGATGCGCGCTGCGCGCAAGTGTCACATCATCACGGGTCTGCCCGACGCTTACGGCAGAGGACGTATCATAGGCGACTACCGCCGTGTAGCGCTTTACGGTGTAGACAAGCTCATCGAAGAAAAGCGCAAAGACAAAAATAAACTTGCAGAAAACGCCTTTAATACCGACGAGATACGTCTTGACGAAGAGCTTTATCAGCAGATCGCCTTTTTGGGTTATTTGAAGGAAATGGCAAACGTATACGGATTCGACATAAGCCAGCCCGCAAAGGATGCCCGTGAGGCAATTCAGTGGACATATTTTGCATATCTCGGAGCTATCAAAGAGCAGAACGGTGCGGCTATGTCGCTCGGCCGTGTCAGCACGTTTTTCGACATCTACATAGAAAGAGATATTGCCAACGGCACTCTCACCGAGGAATGTGCACAGGAGCTTATTGACGATTTCGTTATGAAGCTCCGCATTGCTCGTCATCTCAGAACACCCGAGTACAACGAGCTTTTCGGCGGAGATCCTATGTGGATAACCGAAGCTGTCGGCGGTATGGGTGAAGACGGACGCACTTTGGTTTCAAAGAACAGCTTCCGTATACTTCACACGCTGTACACACTCGGCTCATCTCCCGAGCCTAACCTGACGGTGCTGTGGTCAACGAAACTTCCCGAGAATTTCAAGAAATTCTGTGCAAAAGTGTCGATAGATACAAACTCCATTCAGTACGAAAGCGACGATATAATGCGTCCCATATACGGTGACGATTACGCTATCGCCTGCTGTGTTTCCGCTATGAAAGTCGGTAAGCAGATGCAGTTCTTCGGCGCAAGATGCAACCTGCCGAAGCTGTTCCTTTTAGCTATCAACGGCGGTTACGATACCACAAGTGCTATGCACATCGGTCCTCAGATGCCCGTAATAGACAGTGAGAAGCTTGACTATGATGACATTATGGCACGTTTGGATATTTATATGAAATGGCTGGCTCATCTGTACGTCAACACGATGAACATCATTCACTATATGCACGACAAATACGCTTACGAAAAGACGCAAATGGCACTTCACGACACATACGTGGAACGCTTTATGGCATTCGGTGTTGCAGGTCTTTCGGTACTTGCCGACTCCCTTTCCGCTATCAAGTATGCAAATGTCGCTCCCGTAAAGGACGAAAACGGATTTATCGTAGACTTTGTCACAACGGGAGACTTCCCCAAGTTCGGAAACGACGACGACCGTGTGGATCTGATCGCAAAGGATATGACACACCGTATGATCGAGGAGCTTCGCAAGACCTCTACGTACCGCAAGGCAATTCACACCTTGTCGGTACTGACTATAACTTCAAACGTAATGTACGGTAAAAATACGGGTGCAACGCCCGACGGTCGCAGCGCAGGTGCACCGTTTGCACCGGGTGCAAACCCCATGCACAACCGTGAGGAAAACGGTGCATTGGCTTCTTTGAACTCGGTAGCAAAGATCAGCTATGACGACTGTCGTGACGGCATTTCCAACACGTTCTCCATCGTCCCCGATGCTTTGGGTCACAGCGACGGTGAACGTGTAGACAACCTCGTTCACATCCTTGACGGCTACTTTGCGAAAAACGCACACCACATCAACGTCAATGTAATGAACCGAGAGACTCTTATGAAAGCTTATGAAAATCCCGAGGCTTACCCGAACCTTACGATCCGTGTGTCGGGATATGCTGTAAACTTCAATAAACTCTCGCGTGAGCAGCAGCGAGAAGTCATCAGCCGTACGTTCCACGAAAGCGTATGATAAAAGAATACAACTCCGACGTTGCCGCAGGCAGCGTCGGACGTGTCCACTCCATACAAAGCATGGGAACGGTAGACGGCCCCGGTGTGCGGTTTGTGATATTTATGCAAGGCTGTCCTTTAAGGTGTAAATGCTGTCACAATCCCGACACGTGGGAATACGACGCAGGAAAGCTCTATACACCAGAAGAGCTTACCTTGCGCGCTATGCGGTTTAAAGAATACTTCGGTGATGACGGAGGCGTAACGGTATCCGGTGGTGAGCCGCTTATGCAGTCAAGCTTCGTCGCAGAACTGTTCAGACTCTGCCACAAAGA
This sequence comes from Eubacteriales bacterium, assembly GCA_045657205.1. Lineage (GTDB taxonomy): Bacteria > Bacillota > Clostridia > Oscillospirales > CAG-272 > RGIG7213. Next base: position 9,771 of record JAZOSS010000105.1, on the reverse strand, counting down.
AGGAATTAACACTTGCTTAGATACTTCGGGATGCTTGCTCAATGACGAGGTCAAGGAACTTCTGACTCACACAGACAGGGTGCTTTTGGACATAAAATATACAACAGATGACGATTACCGTACCTACGTCGGATGCGGAATATCGACTCCTTTAGCTTTTTTGGAACATTTGAATAATAACGATATCCCCGTAACGCTTCGCCAAGTCATCATTCCGACTGTTAATGATACAAAAGAACAGGTGCTTGAATTACAGCGCATTGCAAAAGCACATAAAAATGTTGACAAAATCGAGCTTTTACCATTCCGTAAGATCTGCCGTACGAAGTACGATCAAATGGGGATAGAATTTCCGTTTGCCGACATTCCCGAACCTACAAGAGAGCAGATGAAGCTTTTTGAACAAATTTTGGAACAATAAAATAAAAAAGAATCGGTTCAATTCGAATCGATTCCTTTTTTATATCCGAATGAGTTTACCACGGTCTGTCTTCACGTAAATTATTCCAATAATAACTGACGCTTGATGAAGATATTTTCATTATACATTCTTGACGGTACGGTTTTTTATCGCATATCAATTTGCACTCAACGATTCTCGAATTGTAGTCAATATATTGATACAAAAATTCGAGTTTGTATTTTCCGCTGTTAATTTTATTTATAAGATTTTGTATAGTCCATTCGGTCCTAACTATCTTTTTAAAAAAAGTTTCTCTAAAAACATATATCGTTACGTCGTATTCATTTCCATCTTCCAGAGCATATTCTACTTTAGAAAGATCTGTTTTTACGATTTTTGACAAATTACTATCGGGATGATCGGGAGAGATCCAAAATCCGTCATTAAATTCAAAACCCAAATTGCCATTTTCAAAATATGCTCGTTCAGCAATACAATCGTGTAATGACAGATGATTCTCATTGTGATCAATATGCGAAAATCCCATAAGGAGTTCACCCACCTTTCTGTCGTTATTATATCATAAATCCGATGCTTTTTCAAGTGAAATATTCGGCGTTGCCGAATGTGAAATAATTTCCTTGCGGAAATTGTGAAATATCTCCCTTCGGTCGATGTAAAATAAAATTCGTTCCTTCACGCCCGCAGGCGTATTTCACTGCCGCAGGCAATTTCACACGCACCAGCGTATTTCACTCGTTCCGTAAGGAACGAATTTCACTGAAAAAAGCCAAGTCGAAATTCGACTTAGCTTTTTTCTTTGCTATGGGCTACAAAAAAGGTATTTTCAGCAGTTTTGCGTATGAATTCGAACTCTTGCGGTTTTTAGTGAAGTATCGGTCAACGCCGATGTGAAGTTATGCCTAAGGCATAATGAAGTTTTGTGCTGTCGCACAAAGTGAAGTTAAGTGCGCCACTCCCTTCCGCAGAAACTTCACTGTCCGTAGGACAACTTCACTTGCGAAGCAAACTTAACGCGTCGAAAGTCGCACTTAGTTGAAAAAGACCTTGTCTTTCGACAAGGTCTTTTTCTGGCAGGGGCACTAAGACTCGAACTCAGGACACGTGGTTTTGGAGACCACTGCTCTACCAACTGAGCTATACCCCTTTAAAAACAGAAATCGGATATATCCGATTTCTGCAAATATGGTGGGCCTTCAGGGACTCGAACCCCGGACCGACCGGTTATGAGCCGGTTGCTCTAACCAACTGAGCTAAAAGCCCTCAAAGTGTCTGCACTCTTACGCAACGGGATTAGTATATCACACTTTTTGTCATTTGTCAATACCATTTTTGCATTTTTTCAAACTTTTTTATTTTATCGAATAAATTTAAATTATTTGTTGATTTTATTGCTGAATTATGATATTGTTAATACAATTAAAATCGAAAAGGTAAAATATGAAAAATAAAAATAAAAGTCTCTTTTTGAGATTCTTATATCAAACAGCTTTCGGCAGGCTTGTTTTAAAGCCTTTAATATCCGTAAAGCTTTCAAAATTATGCGGTAAATTTCTTGATTCCGAATTATCAAAGCCGCTAATCAAAAAATTTATAAAGAAAAACAATATTGATCTGTCGCTTTATGAATCAGAAAATTTCACCTGCTTCAACGACTGTTTTTGCAGAAAGTTGAAGTCGGAGCATATGAAATTCGACCCATCCCCCGATGTGTTTATTTCACCATGCGACGGTCTTTTGAGCGCATATAACATATCAGACGATACCGTAATACCCGTAAAGCAGAGCAGATATACCGTCACCTCCCTTTTAAAGGACATTGAACTTGCGAACACGTACAAAGACGGTATATGCCTTGTTTTCAGACTGTGTGTTGATAATTACCACAGATACTGTTATCCCGTAAGCGGTATAAAAAGTACAAACACATACATCAAAGGAAAGCTTCACACAGTCCGTCCGATAGCACTTGCAGACAGACCTGTATTCATAGAAAACTGCCGTGAATACACCGTGATACAATCGGAAGAATTCGGAAAGGTTCTTCAAATGGAAGTCGGCGCTATGCTCGTCGGCAAGATAAAAAATCATCACGAAAGCTGTTATGTAAGCAAAGCCGATGAAAAAGGAATGTTTTTATACGGTGGAAGCACGATAATCATTCTTCTTGAAAAGGATAGTGTAAAAATAAAAGACGAATATTTTGCAAATACGGAAAAAGGAATTGAAACACCTGTTAAGATCGGTCAAGCTTTATCATTTGTCGAATGAAAATATTTTTAAGTATTGACATATATTTAGTAGTATGTTACAATAAAGCGTATAAAATCATTGAATATATTAGGAGAAATCACAAGAATGAAGCTAACAAAAAAAGCAATTTCGGGATTATGTGCTATCGCCTTTGCTTTGTCCGCTGTAGGTCCTTTTTCCGTTGCAACAGAAACGGTTCAGATAACCCCACTTGACGGATGCAGTCTTTACGTAGACAGAACAGACCGTGGTGTGTTTCTGTGCGGGGTCCCTTTCGGCTCTACAAACGAAAGCATTATCAATCTTATAAATGGCGACTGCACAATCGAATCAGACGGTGTTGTAAACACGGGCGACAAGGTTCACCTCTATTCAGATGGTATCATTGCCGATACCGCCACCATTATAATAGACGGTGACGCAAATGAGGACGGCCAAATTAACGCTCAAGACGTTGTAAGAATAAAGAAATATATGAACAGCGACAATCCCGTGTTCCGAAGAGCCGCCGATCTTAACGACGACGGCGAAGTCAACAACGACGATATAAGCTCTCTTTACAACAGATTTTACTCCGAGGTAACATCAAAAGAAATAGTCGGAAAGCCTTTAAAAACAAGTTATACCGAAGGTGAGGCTTTCTCACCGAAAGGACTTTTTGTAAACGTAACTTACAGCGACGGAACAGTTCATTCTTTTGCTGATGAATTATCATTTGACACACCTTCTGCCGAAGCACAGCTTTTACGAAACGATACTACCATTTCGGTAACGTGTGCAGGCATCACAAAAGATATTGACATTTCCGTTAAGCCTTTGACAACATTTGAAGCAAGACTGACAAAAAGTGATGCAGCTTTCTGCGCAGGCATCGGATCAGACGGTACAAACGTAGAGCTTATCAAAACCGAGCTTGATGCATCGCAAATATGGGTATTTACAAAACAAAGCGACGGAACGTATGAGATCAAGCACAAGGACACGGGAAAATGTCTTGATATAGCAGGCGGAAGCACCGCCGCAGGCGCGAATGTTCAGGTATATACGGACAACGACACAGCGGCTCAAAGATGGAAAATATCAAGAAACAGTGACGGTGTTTATGAGCTTGTATCAGCAAAAAGCACTTGCAAGCTTGCAATTGCAAGCAGTGCCGCAGTAGGTGTGAATATACAGTTGGCAGCGGCTACAGGTGGTTCTTTGCAGATGTTTGATATTGAACTGCTTACAGAAGCAGAAAAACAGATCGAAGCAGGTCCTGTGAATCTTGGAGATGACTTCATAGCGGAAATTACCTCTGTTGCTTCGGGAATGAATATTGAATCCCCCTCAACAAATGTTTCACTTGAAAAACGAGATAACATTTCTCCCCAGCTTTGGAGATTTGCTCTTAACGATGACGGAAGTTATTCTATCATAAACCAGTACACGGGCAAGGCTATAGACGTTTACAGAGCCCTCCCTGATGTAGGCACAAACGTACAGACATATCAGTATACCGCCGAGGACAAGCCTAACCAAAGATGGTTTATAACACAAGGCTCGCAGGGATACGTTCTGACACCTCAATGCTCCTCGCGTTGCTCTCTTGATATAACAAACGCAAACCATTCCTCCGGAACAAATATTCAATTGAATACATCAACGGGTGATTTCTATTCTCAGCAATTCAGTATCCGTACCATATCCTTCTATCTCGATTACGTAAAACCGATAAGCATTGGAGATGATTTCAGAGGTTCGATACGCTTCGCGAATACTGCATACGCTACGCTTTCCTCGACAAGCAATAACTTGCAGTTGGGTTCAGATTGTACTGATCCTCACGCTATATGGCGTTTTGCTCGCCAGCCTGACGGCAGCTATGAAATAATAAGTACATATAACGGCACAGCAATTGACGTTAGTAGCAATGGAACGGCAAACGGAACAAACGTGTCTACTTATGAACGACACGACGGACTTAACCAAAGATGGTTTATTTACGCAAAAGAAGGCAAATATATGCTCAGTCCCGCAAGTGCTCCCGGACAGGCTCTTAACGTCGACGGCGGCACAACGACTGCCGGAACAAACATTCATTTGTGGCGAGGATACGCGAGTGAAAAGAACAACTATTTTGATTTTGTCGAAGTGACAAAAACTACGAAATTCGGCTCGCCAAGCGACGAAAGCACGTGGATCTATCAGGATGGTACTGATGGGGTATACGTAAGAGAGCTTAATATTGAAACGAATCTCGGCGGTCCTTCCGTTGAAATAATCCAAATGACGGACTTGCACTTCAACTATTGTAACGCTCAGGACTTCGCAGAAAACAATCCTGTAATAATGAGCACTTACGAAAACAGAAAGTGGCTTGCAAACGGTGCTTCTGTTGACGAAGCGCAGAGATGCCTTGCGTATGCCGAAGCCGCTGACCAGATAGTTATAACGGGTGATATATATGACTATCTGTCGTGGGGATGCATTGAGCTTGCAGAAACTCATGTGTTTAGCAAATATCCCGATATTCTTGCTTGTCTTGGCAACCACGAATATGACCGTCAGGTGGAGGGAGAGATCGAAGATACAACGTCGATTGCATCACGACTTGAAATAATACAGCAGCATTGGATAAATGATATATATTACGAATCTAAGGTTGTAAAAGACAAAGTAATGGTTATCACAATGGATAACGGACAAAATAAATTCTGGGATTCTCAGGTTCCGCTTTTAAAAGCAGATCTCGAGAAGGCTCGTGAAAACGGTTACGTTGTACTTATATTCTATCACGTACAGCTTTCATCGGGTCCCGATTACGACAAGGGTAACTTCACAAACCTTAGAGATTCGTCAACAGTAATCAATTTCTGTTACGGCGGTCTTGGTTCTCCCTCTGATAAAAACACTGCAAATAAGCAAATATTTGATTTAATAACATCAAACGGAGATATCATCAAGGGATGCTTCGGCGGACATATGCACGCTGACTATTATATCGAAATGCAAGCAAAAACACCCACGGGTGAAAGTGTCACAATTCCGCAGATCATACTTAACGGTACACCGTACAACGGCGGTAACGTACTTAAAATAACAATAAACTGACGCTAAACAAAACAAGGTCTTCAATCGAGGACCTTGTTTTATTCTTATAATGGTAAATGAACTATATGCTTAATCCCAGCAAACGAAAGAATCATACGAAAATTTTTGTATAAAATAGTCGTCTCCGATAACACTTTTAAGTTCTTTTCTTTCAACGATTTTTCCGTTACCGTTTTCATCGTACAAAAAGTACATATCATCCTTTTGATAAGCATTTTCAATATCGTTAATACCGTAATACCACATAACGCGTATTATACCGTAGACTTTACCGTTTATCTTACGGTAAATGCCAACAGCATTTGAATGGCTGAAATACATTTCGGAGGTGACATCAACATGCGGCGGGGTAAGTTCTGAAAGCTTCATATTCTCCAAAGCTTCCGCTATATCAGGAATTTTGGAAAGATCGTCGTGTGTATATGCTTCACCGGTTTTCGATACGTTACCTACGTCACCTGTATAACCGTTGATGCATATATTTTCATCCGTTATAAATCCGTTTATTATTCGTGTATAATCTGCAATCACCCTGTCTTCTCTGAGCCATATTTTTTGCATAAACACGTCAGTTTCGTTCGGCTGTACGTAATTCTTTACAAGCTTTGCTTCATCCGAAACGAACACATCATCCGATGTGACAAAATCGCATATTTTTGATGAAACGTGGTAATTTTCTTCATCCTTCGCAAGCTTAATAATATTTGATTTAACATTTGATACCGTGCTGTTTTTTGAGGCAGGATAGTTGTTTGCTTTTGGTGAATCAAGCATTTTTTCAAAAACATCTTTGCCTATTGAAACCTTTGAAACAAGGTAGTCGGCACTTTTCCAAAAGCTTTCATCAACCCGTCCGTCGTTAAACGCAATGACAGAACCGTATCCGAGATCCCTTGATATGCACACTTCAAACATATTTGAAAAATAATCAACTCTGCTTTGCGTATCGTTTATGAGCATATAATTTTCAATACCAACCTGCTCAAGTGACATAATGAACCGTTCGTAGCCGTCAAAAATATTAGTATCATAATAAGGATAAGACAAGAATATTTCCGTCGGAAGTCCGTCGCCGCGTATCTGATCAACTACACGGAGCTTTGCTATGTGAAACGGCAAATAATACGATGATGCATAGTAATACGTGTCGGGTAAGACTTCGATAACTTCAGCTTCAATAACGGTCTGTATTTCAAAACCGGGGGCGATCATATCTGCCTCTCCCTCTTTCGATGTTTGCTCACCGTATAAAAGTTCTTGTTTACCCGTTATCTTATTACCGCTCGTCACCGTGGAAACAGTTGAAACGTCACCGATTGGCGGATTTACTGTTCGATGATTCAAAAGAACAACGACAATGCAGAAAATCAGTGCGAAGCTTGCGGAAAGTGCTCCTATGCGAAGAAATTGACTCGTTATTTTTTGTCTTGTGGCTTTCTTTTTAAGCTCGTTATCCATCGAAATGAAGCGTTCAATAATATCTTCATCAATGCAGCTTACGCCGTCTAAAAAACTATTTTCTTTCACAGCGAGTATCCCTCCTTTTCAAGCTTTTCTTTCAAAGCGTTTTTAATAAACGCTATTTCTTTATTGACTGTCGATTCACTGCAGACAAGCAGTTGCGCTATCTCTTTTATCGGACGTGCGATATAATATCTGCTCATAAATATGTACATTCGGCGTTTTGAAAGCGAACGGACAAAATCACTGATTATCCTGCCAAGCTCTATTGCATCGTTTTCCGAATATGCACTATCATTTGAAATAATGTCATCAAGTTCCGACAAAGACACAGTAAGTTCGGAAGAAATACGCTTTTGCCGTTTTTTAGTCTTGTAAACGTCTATCGCGCGTCTTCGTATGATCGCAGTAAGAAACGCTTGAAGAACAGCAGGTCTTGACGGCGGCATGGCGTTCCAAGCACCGATATATGTATCGTTAAGACACTCTTCGCAGTCACATTCGTCATAGACTATATTGTATGCTACAGAAAGCAAGAATTTTTTATACTTTACATCCGTTTCTTTTATTGCTCTTTCGTCACGTTGCCAATACAGTTCAACTATTTTTTCATCGCTCATAATATCAGTCTGTTTTCCTTGAAGCTCCATATTCTCCTCCTTTAAACAGTACTATATGCCTTCATAAATACAGTCGATAAAATCCGAAAAAGCTGTAAAAATTTCAGCGCAATTTATATTAAAACTTATTTTTTAATTTTTTCATACAAAAAATAGGCTCATACCCAAAGGGCATTAACCTATTTTAAATGATTTCTTTTACCAAAGTTGTATCAGTCTGTTAAAAATATCTCCGTAAGTTTTCACCAAACTCTGCTTGGGGTAAGTTTAGATTCGCTGATGCTAAAATTCGTATTTTCCGATGATATCGAACTGTTATTCACGTATAACTTTATATAGAACAGTTGTTTCCTTTGGTTTTGATTTCGACTATTGAGAAATTTAATTAACTCAAATTATTTACTGTTAACCTGTTTTTAATGAATAAAATGATCAACTTTGACAAAAATATAAAAAAAACATTTCAGAGGTTATTTATGTTCAAACACGAAAAAATACTTTTTCATCCCGTCGAAGTCGAACGTCCCAACCCTCAATATGCCGTCCTTATGCAAGAACAGCTCGGCGGTGGGAACGGTGAATTGAAAGCGGCAATGCAATATATGTCACAGAGCTTTCGCATTAAAGATCCTGAAATCAAAGATCTGTTTTTAGATATTGCCGCCGAAGAACTTGGACACATGGAAATGGTTGCACAAACGATCAACCTTTTAAACGGTCACGACGTCGATGCAACAAAAATTCAAGCAGGAGAAATTCAGTCGCACGTCATTCTCGGTCTTAACCCGGGGCTTATCAATGCTTCCGGTTACTCCTGGACAGGAGATTACGTCACAGTGACAGGCGATCTGTGCGCCGATCTGCTTAGCAATATTGCTTCAGAACAGAGGGCAAAGGTCGTCTATGAATATCTTTACAGACAGATCGAAGACAAAAAGGTTCGTCAAACGATAGACTTTTTGCTCAATCGAGAAGAAGCACACAATCAGATGTTCCGCGATGCATTCAACAAGGTGCAAAACAGCGGTTCAAATAGAGATTTCGGTACTACAAAAGCGGCAAAAATGTATTTCTCCATGTCAGATCCCGGACCAAATTCTTTTGCACCCGATAACACAACACCCCCATCTTTTAATAATTAATGGTATTAAAAAATCCGACCGTAACCACGGTCGGATTTTAAATTATGTTATTACAAGTGTTACGTACAAACAAATGAAACAATCATATATCTAATTCTTCGATATCTTTTATACTTTTTCCTTTTTTTGTTTTCCACTCGGTTCTGCCATTAGCATTTCTTCCCATAACAACCGCAGCAGCCAAAGAAGGACTCGTAAATATATAATCTCTTTCAAAAACAAACTCTTGATTTACAATATTCTTTTCTAATATTTTGTTTCTCAAATTCACAAGATTGCTCGACATACTAGGGGTTGTATCGTTAGCAATTTTTGAACCTTTTATCACCATAAAACCATCAGAAACAAGCAAACCTTTTGCATCCGCACCTCGCGCTGCCAAAATATGAAAAATCATTTCTTCGTTTAACTTTTCTAAAACAGAGGTATCAATTTTGTCAAACACTTTATATCCTAATGTATTGACTAATAATCTTGCATTTTCAATAAACTCCGCCAACATAGATTCATCAAATTCTGAAATCGAAGAGCATGTAGGTATCGTATTATTGATAATTATTGATCGTTTAGCTTCTACTGCAAGAGTATAAAATTTGTTTTCAAGATATTTAACATGGGCTTTATTCAATATATTATCTTTTGATATAACCACAACACAATCATTCCAATAGTTATTATCTTTCAAATGCTGTTTCAATCTTATAAGCATTTTTTCTGATTCGCCAACATAAACAGTATCATTATTTTCTTCATCTTTACCAAAAAGGAAATAAACACC
>JAZOSS010000104.1:0-23582 GCA_045657205.1 Eubacteriales bacterium | reverse complement strand
CGATCCCACGTGTGACGAGGGCGGTTACACGACGTACGTATGTGATATGTGCGGTGATGATTACAGAGCAGATGAAACACCTGCATTGGGACACAACTGGTCACAGTGGGAATACGACAGCGAAGGACATAGTAAAAAGTGTGGCGTTTGCGGTACGGCAGGTGAAAAAACTGCACACGACACATCAAGCGGTTCTTGTGTGTGCGGATATGATCCTGTGGAAGAATGTGCGCACGAAAATGCGTATCTTATAAATGAAGAAGAACCTACTTGTACAAAAGACGGATATACGGGTGATACATACTGCCCCGATTGTGAAAGAACATTGGCGTACGGTACGACCGAACCTAAAAAAGATCACAGCTACACACCTGATGTAACACCTCCCGCGTGTGACGAGGGCGGTTACACGACGTACGTATGTGATATGTGCGGTGACGATTACAAAGCAGATGAAACACCTGCATCGGGACACAGCTGGGGTAACTGGCAGACAGTAACCGACAGCACGTGTAAGGCGGAAGGAACAAAACAAAGAGCTTGTTCTGCCTGCGGTGAAACAGAAGACGGAATAATAGAAAAGAAAGAACACTCCTATGCGTCAACTGTAGTTGCACCTACGTGCAAAACTGACGGATATACGTTGCATAAGTGCACGAATTGCGGAGATGAGAAAAAGGATTCTATTGTAGCTTCGACAGGCACGGAACACAAATATAATTCATCCGTAACGCCTCCCACGTGTACCGAAGAAGGGTTCACAACGCATACGTGTGAATACTGTTCCGGTTCATATCAAGGCGAAAAAACAGCTGCATTGGGTCATAGATGGGGTGCTTTGCAGAGTGATGAAAACGGACATTGGTCGGTTTGCGGAGAATGCGGAGAAAATTTCGATAAAAAGCCGCATAATTACGAAAACAGCGTATGTGCGGAATGTAATTATGAATGTACACACAGCTGGGGCGACGGTGAAGGTTGGACTGTAACTAAGGAAAGTACGTGTGAGGAAAAGGGACTCAAGGAAAGAATTTGTTTTTCGTGTTATAAAAAAGAAACAGAAGAAATAGCTCCTAATGGACACACACATACGGATACGGTCGTTCCTCCCACGTGTACGGAGGACGGATACACAAGACACGAATGTGCTTGCGGACACTATTACGACGATACGTTCGTTACAACCGAGGGTCACAAATGGGGCATTTGGGTAACTACTACCGAACCTACGTGTACCGAAAAGGGAAGCAGAAAGAGAATCTGTGAAAACTGTGCAGAATATGAAACAGAGGAAATAGCTGCAAAAGGCCACTCCTACGTTGATACGGTAACTGATCCTACGTGTGAGGAAAAAGGATATACAACACACACGTGTTCTGCATGTTCGGATACGTATGATGACAGCTATACGGACGCCCTCGGACACAAGTGGGATCTTTGGGTGACGGATGATTTTATACACGCAAAGAAATGTTCTGTTTGTAATAAGGTAGACGAATCTGCACAGCATACGTACACGGATTCCGTATGTTCTGAATGTTCACACACTTGCGGACATTCCGAAACAGAAATAAAGGATGCATTCGATGCAACGTGTACAGCACAGGGTTACACGGGAAATACGTACTGTAAATCCTGCGGTAAGCTTATCAGTGCCGGAACGCCGATATCTGAAAAAGGACACGATTGGAGCGATTGGCAGCAGATGGCAGATACTCACCACAAGTACTGTAAGGTATGTAATGTCAAGGACAGCGAAGGCGAACACGGCTATAACGAAAGCGGTATATGCACGGTTTGCGGATACGGCTGTGCACACCCGAATAAGAAAACAGAAAATGCCCTTTCGGCAACTTGTACAAGCGAAGGATATACAGGTGACGAATACTGCCTCGACTGCGGTGTTATGGTACACGGCGGTGAAACGATACCTATGATAGAACATGCGTGGGGATCGTACGTTTATACAGATGCAAGCGGTCACTTTAAAAAATGTGCAAATTGCACCGCCACAACTGACGTTGAAGCGCATACGTATGCAAGCGGAAGATGTACGGTCTGCCGTTACAGATGTACCCACACGTGGGGCGATTGGCAGATAGTAACGGACAGCACGTGTACACAAACAGGTACTCAAAAACGTATTTGTAATATATGTACGCACGAAGTATCCGAAACGATACCCGCAAAGGGACACGATTATAAGCACACGGTAACTCCTCCTACGTGTACAGAAAAGGGTTATACGACACACGATTGTTCACGCTGTGATGAGGCTGATTACGTCGATACCTACGTCGATGCAAAAGGACACTCGTGGGGAAATTGGATAACCGTAACCGACAGCACGTGTACGGAAAAGGGAACGAAAAAACAGGTATGTTCCGTATGCTTTGTTGAACAGACGGCAGAAATTGAAGCGAAAGGTCACAACTACAAACCGGTAGTTACGGAACCTACGTGTACGGAAAAAGGCTTTACGACTTATACGTGCGAAAGATGTAAAAATTCTTACGTTGACGATTACGTTGAAGCAAACGGACACAGCTTCGGAGAATGGGTAATAACCGTATCTCCCACATTCTCGAAAAACGGAGAAATGAAGCGTACCTGCCACTGCGGTGAAGTTGAAACGCAGGTAATTCCCAAAAACGAGGATAATACTCCCCCCGTGGCAACGATAATTGCCGATAACGGAAAAACGTGGGACAGCTTTGATACGAGCATTGAATTTGATACGTTCTATAACAAGTTTATAGCTGTCAACATAACGGCAAATGATGTCGGAACAAGCTCAAAGGATACCTCGGGCGTTCTTTCGATCGAATATTATACTTCCGGAAATATTTACACAGTCGATCAGCTTAAAAATATTACCGGCTGGAAATCTATCCAGAATGTCAACGCAGGCGGTTCGTTTGTTTTGTCAGCGGAAGGTACTTATGTAATATACGTACGCGTTACGGATAAAGTCGGTAATGCAGCATATTTCTCCTCAAGCGGTATCGTTATAGACAGAACAGCTCCCAAAATTACAGCCGACGGTATAGACGATAGTACGACAAACTTTACCTCTTGCGGTTCAGTATCAATAACCGCTACGGACAATTACCTCTCAAAGGTATATATAAACGGTATCGAACAGCAGTTTACAGGTAAATCGTTTACAATTCCGCTTGAACCCAATGAAACAAAGTACGAGATACTCGTAGTCGATGCGGCAGGCAATACAAGAGAGCTTACCGTGTTTGTAAACGGTGAACACGCCGCAGGAAGTGCGGCAACGTGTACGGAGGATCAGAAGTGTACCGTGTGCGGTGCTGTTATGACGAAAGCACTTGGCCACAGATGGGGTTCTTGGACCGTTACAAAGTCAGCAACAGCTAAGGAAAACGGCGAGGAAATGAGACAGTGCAAACGTTGTTCCGCAACAGAAACACGTCAGACACCCAAACTCAACTTCCCGACGGAATTTACAAGTAAAACGTATACTTATTCGGCGGCTGAAGGCATAATCGACGGTGTTAAAGGCAATACGACCATAGAACAGTTCCTTTCCAATATGGATAACGCTGAATATATCAAAGTGTTCGGACGCGATACAAAAGAAGTTACCGACAAGAAGGCTTTGATAACAACCGGTATGAAAATAAGGCTTGTGGAAAATGAAACATCATATTCTGCAGAAGCTACGATTATTATTAGAGGTGATACCAACTGCGATGGTATGAGCGACATAGTAGACGTGGTAAGAACTAATTTCCATTGTTTGGGAAATATTACTCTTGTTACGGCTGAGCATGAGGCGGCTGACTTTAATAATGATGGAATAGTGGATATCGTTGATGTTGTAAGAATGAATTTTACGATTCTCGGAATGATATAAACCATTAAAGTGAAGGTGAAAAGTATGAAAAAATTAATTACTCTTGCAGTGTTTATTGTTACGTTTTCGGTGCTTGCTATTTTTAATGTCAGTGCAGCAAGCGCAAGTGCGTCCTTAAACGGAAACTCAACTCTTCGATCCGGAGATACTCTTACACTTACATTGAAATTTAGTGCATCAGATATGTATGGAGTTCAAGGTACTGTTTCGTATGATCCTACAAAACTTGAATTTTCATCAGCTTCTTGCAGTAATACAACAGCAAATTTTAACTATAATGATGCCAGCAAGACATTTACTTCTTTTGGAACGAGCGTGATTACTTCATCCGACACGTTTAAGTTTACTTTTAAGGTAAAGACATCTCTTGCTGCAGGAACGAATATAACTGTTAAATTTGAAAATATTAAAGTTGCTATTGGTATGTTGGAAACTGTAAGAGAAAGTGTTAGCACACAAACATATTCCAAAGCAATTGCAGCCCCCATTTCAAACGATGCGACACTTTCTTCGCTCAAGATAACGAATGCAACGGGCGGTGCGGCTGTAACGCTTAATCCCTCCTTTAATAAAAACAATACATCTTATACAGCAAACGTTCCGTTTGAGGTAAGTAAGATAAACGTTTCGGCTAACGCAACGGATTCAAAGGCTAAGGTAGAGTATACGAAGTCGTATACACTTAAAGAAAATTCAACAACGACGATAAATATCAAGGTAACTGCCGAAAGCGGTGCTACAAAGACGTATACAGTGAAGGTAACGCGTCCGAAGGACCCCAACTACGTTCCCTCGGGTAACGCAAATCTTTCATCTCTTACGGTAACGGGACAGACACTCAGTCCTGCATTCTCCCCTTCCGTAACTGCTTATACGGTAGACGTACCGTTCCAGGTATCCTCCGTTAAAGTAACTGCAAAGGCACAGGACGGTAAGGCAAAGGTAAGCGTTTCCGGCGGATCTTCCCTCGTTGCAGGACAGGATAATAAGATCACCGTAACGTGTACGGCAGAAAACGGAACGAAAAAAGTATATACGATCATAGTAAAACGTGCAGAGGGTTCGGGTGAAACAATGCCCCCCGTTGATACGGATACGACGGTACCGCCCGTAGATGATCCTATTACAGACGGCTCAGTCAATATAACCGATGAGCTTACGGGTATTACTTGCACGATACCTGCAGACAAAGCCCCTGCAGATGCGATATTCACGGTTCAGGAGTTTACAAACGGTGAAGTGTACGATGCGTACAGCAAGGCTGCGCCTGAAGGAGCATTTAAAGTATATAATATGTTGATGTTTGCATCGGGATATGAAATACAGCCCTCGGGAAGTGTTAAGATAACTTTCCCTGCTGTTGACGGTATGGATTCTGAAAAGGCACATATGTATACTTATCAGAACGGTGAGCTTGTGGAAGTTCCGTTCACCTCCGTTGACGGTTCTTACGTCTGGGAAACACACCGCCTCGGAACTGTTGCTATATTCTCATCCGCTGTAGAAGAAGCAGGTGATGATACAACGGTTGATACAGAAACTCAGGACAGTGAAACAACGGCGGATACACAGACAGATGACGAAAGTGATAAAGGCGGACTCGGCATAGGTGCTGTAATAGGCATTGCCGCAGCAGCTCTTGTGCTTGGTGCCGGTGCTACTTTTGCAATAATGACAATAAAGTCTAAAAAAGAGTAATTTATTATAGTAAATTTGTGTAAAATAAATACAAAAAGCGGTACGAATTAAAAAAATGTGCCGCTTTTTCGTTTTTTAGAAAAGTTTTTTCGTTTTTTTTAACATAGCAAGGGCATTGTTTTTGTGCAGATTTACTATAAATTTTAAAAAAATTATTTAGAGTATTGACAAATTTGAGTTTGCTTGTTATAATAAATGTACCATGTAAACTTAAATTTTCAAGGAGGAAACATGAAAAAAATACTTTCAATTCTTATCGCTGCTGTGATGGTTATTTCGTTGATACCCGTTACGGTATCGGCTGCAGTTGATTTTTCAACTATCAGCGGCGCACACGAGAACCTTGACTCGATTAACGATGTTAATAATAACGTTATCAAGGCATGTGAGGGTTCCAACCGTACACCTTCGCTTTCGTTTGCTAAAGGTGCTCATTCGGTAGTTAAATTCTGGGGTTGGTTTGCTCTCAGCAGCCAGGATATCACGACGTTCGGTTATTCTGTCAACGGTGCTTCTGCCGTATACAGCACAAGCTTTATTCATTGGGATATGACCGAGAATGAAGGCGTTACGAACTATTCGTATGCTTACCGCCACAATATCGAAGTTCCGATAGATGCTCTCGGCGTTGGTACGCACACGATCGTTGCATACGCTAAGCTTGCTGACGGTACGGAAGTTAAGCTTGCAACACTTACGCTTATACTTACACAGGCTCTCGCAGACGGCGAAACGGTTCCCACGCTTTACACGGGTGATCTTTCCGTTCTCGACTTCGACTTCCAGGATTCTGTTTATACAGACGGCTACAACATTATGACAAGCGGTGGTTCCGGTAACATATTCAGATCCAAATGGACTCCTGTTGACGGCGCTGCTCAGAACCTCAGTAAAGTAGTTGTAAGCGGCACGAACAAGTACGCTCACCTTCAGGGCTTTATGGAAATAACACCCGACCACAGATGGCAGGGCGGTTATGAAATGAGTGTTGATCTTAAGGGTTACGACGCTTCGTACGGTACAGGTATCTTTATCAACCAGGCTAACTCTACAGGTAACTCTGCAATAGCAGATACTCAGTTCCCGCTTTATGAAAAATATAAGGATGGCGGTAACGGCAACAATTACCTCGGTAACACAGGTCTTTACCTTACCTTTACAAGCGCTACAACAGCTCAGTTGGCAATTCACACATATGATGCTTCCAATGCATATTCCAACGGAAGCAATGTAAGCTCTTGTGCTATAGTTGCAGCTGATCTTACGGTTCCTTCTATGGATTCTTTCCAGACACTTAAAGTTGTCGATGATGGTGTAAGCACAATTACACTTACAATGGGCGGCACTAAGCTTGCAACTGTTAAGTACGCTGACGACGGTGTTTATGCAGGTTCTGCTTTCTCCGAAAGATACTACAAGACTGTTAAAGTATATGATGCATCCAATGCTCTTATTGCTGAAACAACAAAGGGTCTTCTTTCTTACTACAAGTGGGTAGGCTTCAGCACACGTACATCTACGCTTTGTTTCGATAACATCGCATTCTCTGAATACACAGCTCCCGCTAAGACACTTTCCGTAAGCATTCCTACGGATATCGTAGCTGAACCCGGTGCAACAGTAACGGTTCCCGTTCTTCTCTCCGGCGATGCTGAGATCCTTTTGGCTAACGGTACACTTAAATATGATACAGCTCTTACATACAAGAACTACACATATGCAGGTTCGATCTTCTCATCGTTCGATGCTGCTTCTTCCGTTAACTCTTCAACAGCAGGTGAGATTTCCTTTATCATAATGAACTCTACGCTTGAAGACGTTGTTGCAAACGGAACACTTGTTAAGTTTAGCTTCACAGTTCCCGCAGATGCTGCAGACGGAACAGTATACAAGTTTGATTATGTTCCTTCCAACCTCAACGACGCTTTTGTTAACTACAACGAGGACGACTTATACCCTGTGTCTATAACAGCAGGTGCAGTGACAGTAGAAGCTCCCGAAGTAGAGACACCTACAGAAATTGAACTTACAGCTGATTCTATTTACACGATAGATACAACTAATTCGATTATCGTTGCTAAAGCAACATCATTCTCCGGTATAAGCTATGATGCACTTATGGCGAACTTTGCTCAGCCTGAGTATATTCAGGTTGTTACTTCCGCAGGTGCTGTTACAACAACAGTTTCAAGATTGTCAAGCAAGTATACGATAAATCTTGTTGACGCCGACGGAAATGTTGTAAAAACTTATAAAGTTGCTGTATGCGGAGACCTTTCCGGCGATGGCAGAATCAACGGAACGGACCTCACAAGGTTGAAGGCCAACCTTTCCGGTTACACATCCGGCACGGTTGAATTCTATACAGCTAACATTAACGGTGACCGCCGTATTAACAGTACAGACTCTGCAGTTTTCAAGGCAATATTGGCTGCCGGTACATTTGCATAAGATTATAGTTAATTTATAGTTAATTAAAAATGCGAGAACCTCGTTTTGCGTTAAAAATGTGCAAGACGAGGTTCTGTTTTTGTGTATTTCTATGATTAACTGTAGTGAAAAATTTATTTTTTTTATTGTACTACTTGTATAATAAAATTACTTTTAGCTATTGACAATTTAATAAAATTTTATTATAATAATAGGTAGTATTATTAGGAGTTGTGCGATATGAAACACAGAAATACAAATAAGCATATTTTAGTTGCGTTGCTCGTTCTATTGTTGACGGTTGTTTGCTGTGCGTGCATCGTTTCATGTGGCGGTAATGATGATGAAACGATGTACCCGGAATATACAGGCGGCATTTGGACTCTTGATTTCGGATCAGATGACCACGACCACGAAACGGTTGATATTGATAACATTATTGATTTTGGTTCTTTTGTGACCGAAGAAGGCAATGTGATAGTTATTACAGGTGCTGTTACAACAAATGATCCTGCATCTGACGGTGATCCTTCTGTTGATAATTCATCAACTTCCCCCGAAGAGGATGGCGAAACAGCTCCGATCACGCATTCACCCAACCACGAGTTTTCTGAGAATGTGTACGATCCGTCGGAATATCAGACACTCAAACCGGTTACGACCGTAGCTAAAGATTGATGCCGACTTACAAAATTGCTGACCTTGTTATGAATTTTGACCCTGTGTTGAAGTCAATAGGCGCACTTTCGGAACCGTATAGAATTCAAGATTCCGACAAAGCGGACGTTGAGGCTTTTGTAACGGCAGAGGATATTAAAAACGAGGGAAAATATTTGCAGGGAATAACCCCGAACGAAGCGGCGTACACTGCTGTATACAGAAAAATATGTACACAGATACTTAATTATAACGCGTTCGTTTTCCATTCGTCGGCGATAGTGCTTGACGGAAATGCATATCTGTTTACAGCTCTCAGCGGAACGGGTAAATCGACACATACTTCTCTGTGGCTCGAATATTTCAAAGACAGGGCGTTTATAATTAACGACGATAAACCTATAGTGCGCTATGTTGACGGACAGTATCGTGTTTACGGTACGCCATGGTGCGGCAAGCACGGTATAAATAAGAACGCATCAGCACCCATAAAAGGCGTTGCGTTCCTGCACAGAGGAAAAGAAAACTCTATAAAAGCGAAAAACAGATCCGACGTTTTGATACCGCTTTTGAATCAAGCGTACAGACCTAAAGAGGATCTGGAATATACAAATAAGTTTTTTGACGAAATAGAGCGTTTCATAAACAGCGTAAGTTTTTACGATCTGTACTGCAATATCTCGACAGAGGCTGTTGAGGTTGCATATAATGGAATGAAATAATCAATTTGAAAGAGGATACTATGTTTGTAAAGGTAAAACCCGGCTTTCTTCTCAGAGAGATTGGTGAGATGTATATTGTTGTTCCGGTAGGTGCGGAAGCTCAAAAATTTAATGGGATCATTAAATTGAATAAAACAGGAAAATTCCTTTGGGAAGCGGTTTCGGAGGGAATTGAATTCGATGAGTTGGTAGATGCTGTTATCAATGAATATGAAATTGATGAAGAAACGGCACAGCGCGATGCAAAAGCCTTCGTTGAAAAAGCTGCAGCATCAAATCTTATCGAAATAATACAGAAAGGATAATTGTTTTCGCAAGGGAGAAAAAATGGAAAAGAAAATCGACTTGATAGGGCTTTTAAATCTATATAAGCTTCACATAGTTTGGATATTGATAGTTTCGATTTTGACAGGTGTTGGCGGCTATATATACTCAAAAGTATTTATTGATCCGCTTTATACATCTACTGCAAAAATGTATATCAACGCACAATACGATGAAGAAGGAAGAACATCAAACAGTATTCTTACATCTTCAAGAAGACTTTTGGAAACGTATAGTGCAATATTGCTTGAGGGTGATGACTTTTTACGTGAGCTTGGACAGTCCTTGCCTGTTAAAATGTCTGTTTCACAGCTCAGAGGTGCAATCAGTCTTTCTTCTGTTTCCGATACGGAAATAATGAAAATATCCGTTACGACTACTGACAGAAATTTGTCTTACGAGATCTGTAAAAAGTTTTCTGATGCAGCCCCCGCACTTTTGGATGAAGTTGCTCAGGCAGGTAACGTAAAGGTGTTCTCGGATCCTACGAAGCCTATGGCACGTTCATATCCCGATAACGTGAAGTTTGCGACGTCCGGCGTTATGCTTGGTTTCTTTGTGTACTGTGCACTGCTGTTTGTTTTCTATATTTTCGATAATTCGATAAAGAGCGCAGACGACGTGAAGGACAGACTCGGTATGCCGGTTCTCGGTGAGGTTCCTTCCTTTAATAAAAGTGCAATGTCAAAGAGTAAGACTGTTACAGCGAATGTCAAGAAGAGTGAAATTGGAGAGTAAAAATGGCTAAAAAGAAAAAAGGCTATGGCTACGGTTATTATAAAAAAGACAATTCTTCGATTGTTAAGGAATCGTATAAAACGATCAGAACAAATTTAATATATGCTTTGGCAGGTGCCGAAAGAAAAGTTATTGCAATATCGTCTCCTACGCCTTCAGATGGTAAGTCAACAACGTCATCAAACCTTGCTGTTACTATAGCTCAGACAGGAAATTCGGTATTGCTTATTGATGCAGACCTTCGTAAACCTTCAGTTCACAAGCTGTTCAGGGTTACTAATGATAACGGACTTTCTAAAATATTGAGCAAGCAGACTACATTAAGCGAAGCTTTACGTCGTGATGTAAAACCTAATCTTTCCCTTATTACCTCAGGACCGATACCTCCGAACCCGTCCGAATTGCTCAGTACGCCTATCTATGAAGAGATAATTGACGAGCTTGCTTCGCAGTTCGACTACATTATCATCGATACTCCACCTGTAAATGTAGTTTCCGATTGTCAACTTATTGTCCGTGCTGTTCAGGGTGTTGTATTCGTAGTGCGGTACAGAGTTTCACAGTACAAGGATCTTGAGCTTGCGGCGGAAAATATACGTAATGTTGACGGAAATATATTGGGTGTAGTTATTAACGATATCAAGGAACGTAAGACCCCCTTCTTCGGAAGAAAGAAATACGAAAAATATTATGCATATGTTGACAGCGAAGCGTAAAGATGAATTAACCACGGATTTTCATACGCATATTCTCCCCGGAATCGATGACGGTTCTCGAAGCGTTGATGTTAGCATCAAAATGCTTGATATTCTGCATAAGCAGGGTGTCGAGCGATGTGTGCTCACACCGCATTATTATAAGACGAAAGAGTCTGTTGAAAATTTTATTAAGCGGCGAGAAGAATCGTATGAGGTGTTGAAAAGATCCTGCAACGAGGACAAAACGCCGCTTTTGGCTTTAGGTGCAGAAGTCCATCTGACACACGGACTGTCTAATATAGATTTGTCAAAGCTGTGTATGGGAAATTCAAATATTGTTATGATAGAGTTTCCTCCCGATAAACTTCAGTATTGGATGATGGATGAAATAGAGCATATTGCCTACGAGCAGAACGTAGTGCCCATGGTGGCACATGTTGACAGACTTTTGGCAAGATATAAGGAAGAAGATCTTCATCAAATATTCGGTTTTGAAGATTTTATTTTTCAGATCAATAACGATGCGTTTTTTCATATGAAAAAGAGGATGGCTTTGTCAAAACATTATGAGGATTGGCATTCATATGTTTTGGGCAGTGATACGCACGGTATTACAGTTCGTCCGCCTAATTTTTCAAAAGCAAAAAAGAAAATATCTTCTTTTCCTTTGCCGAAAGGATTCAGAAAAAATGTTATCAATACGAGCACAGATCTGTGCGGATCTATCTTCGTGGATGAAAAAACTGATAAAGGAACGGATCAATGAAAATAGAGAATATTTGCGAAATATTTGGCATCAAAGGCGAGATGACCGAATGTGTTGCCATAAAGACGGGTAATATAAATAAGACGTATAAGGTAACTTTTCTCGAAGACGGTGAGAAAAAAGAGTATATAGTACAGGATATAAATAAATTCGTATTTAAAAATCCCGGCAATATAATGCAAAATATCAGCCTTGTGACAAAACACGTTGCAGGAAAGTACGACGGTAACTCGGAAAGATACGTTTTGAATTTTCTAAACACGTCTGACGGAAAGAATTATTTTATAGATGATAATGACCGTTTTATGCGTGCGTATCATTTTGTTCCGAATTCTCTGACATATGACGTTTTTGATGATTTGTCGGTTATCGAAAAAGCGGGAGAAGCGTTCGGAAGATTTCAGATGCAGTTGTCGGATTTTGATGCAGAATCGCTTTATGAAATAATTCCCGATTTTCACAATACAGCCGCAAGATATGAGGTCTTAAAGGAAAAAATCGCAAGCGATGAATATTCTTTAAAGGCTGAAGCGGAAGAAGAAATTGCCTTTTTACTTGAAAATGAAGAAATTGCAACGTCTCTTGTTAAAAAACTCAAAAACGGTGAAATACCTTTGCGAGTAACGCACAATGATACAAAGTGCAACAACGTTTTGTTTGATGAGAACACAAACGAACCTTTGGCAGTCATTGACCTTGATACAGTAATGCCCGGACTTACCGCTTACGACTTTGGCGATGCGGTACGCTTTGCGGCTAATACGGCGAAGGAAGATGAGCCGGATGTTTCGAAAGTTAGTCTTGATCTTGGAAAATACGAAGCGTTTGCAAAAGGCTTTGTTTCTCAGGTTGCCGAAACACTTACAAACGAGGAGCTTGAAACGCTTTTCCTCGGCCCTATCGTAATGACGATAGAGCTTGCTGTAAGATTTCTTTCCGATTATCTTGACGGAAGCAAATATTTTAAATGTGATTACGAAAAGCATAACCTTGTACGTACAAGATGCCAGATAGCACTGGCGAAGGATATGCTCGAAAAAACAGATCAAACAAAAGATATAATTAAAAGATATGGAAAAAAAGAATAAAAAAACAGCCATACGTGTAGTTATTATAGTTCTTATCGTACTCATTGCCGTTGTTTTGGCACTTGCGATAACGTGTGTGAGTATTTTTGTCAATTATTATAACAAGTTTAAAGATCCGGATGCACCGGATATAATAGAAAACACGGGAACTTATGTTGCTGATATTGATAATCCCCCGGAAGGACTTATAACGGGAACGGGTGTCCCAGACGATCTTCTTCCCGAAGAAGATGAGGTTCACGGAGGAAATATCGTTGAAACTCAAGGTGCTGCTACGGAAGGTCCGTCGAATAATACATCGACAAATAAGCCTTCGGGCGGAGGAACTTACAGACCGCCTGCGTATAACCATCTTACGACGAATTACGAGGGAAAGATACCGATATATAAAGTGGATCAGAAGTCGCCCGATATAGTAAATATTATCGTTGTCGGACGTGATGCTGATTCGTATTACGGACGTGCGGACTCCGCTATGGTCGTTTCGTACAATAAAAAAACGAACGATGTGAAGATAATTTCGCTTTTACGTGACTGCTACGTTCCTATAGAAGGCCATTACAGCAATAAACTGGGGCACGCACTTGCATACGGCGGTATCGGACTTTATATAAATACTGTAAATGAGATACTTGATCTTGATATTCAGCATTATATAGTGATGAATTTTGAGGGCGTTGAGAAAGTTGTCGACCAGCTTGGCGGAATTGATGTAACACTTACGCAAAAAGAAGTTGATTATTACAGAAGAGCAGGATATAAATATACAGCAGGGGTGAATCATCTGAACGGTGAACAGGCATTGGCGCATTGCAGAAACAGAAGCCTTTCGGGTGCTGATTTTGAAAGAACAAGACGCCAAAGAGATGTTGTTGAAGCAATATATAAAAGGGCGTTTTCTCTCGGACTTACGGAGTGTGTCAACGTCGCAAATACGATATCAAAGTATTTGAAGATGAATATTCCGTTGACGACGTGCATCGGTATAATAACCGACGTATTTACGGTTGGCGGTATCGAGCTTGATGCTGCGGCGATGCCGTTTAACGGTACGTGGGAGTACGGATACGCCAAGCCGCCCGGATATACGGGAAGTATGAGCGTTGTCAAAATAGATATACGTGCTAACAGACAAAAAATAAACGAATATATTTACGGATAATATGCTATGTAAAAATGAGTCATAAGATACGACCTTATGACTCATTTCTTTTTATTTTATTGAAAAGATGTATTCTGATACGGTTTATCTTGACAAGCAGGCGGATCGAGAATGTATTCAGCTTCCTTTTTTTCTTTGAAGATGAGTCCGAAGCATATTTTGCTATTCCTATAAGTTCTTCGTTGAAAAAGAAACCGTCTTGCTTTGCATGTGCATCGCCTATGAGAAAAAAACCTTTTTCATGGAGCTTGTATATTCTGTGCAAAAGAGGGATGCCGTTTCTGTAAATAAGCACAACATCACCTTTTTTTAATTCTTCAAAAGATGCTTTTTCTATAAAAACGGTATCCTTTTCGGGGGTGAGAAACGGCCGCATACTTATCCCCGTTACCACAAGAGGAAAAACACCGCCCATGTCAACTATCGCCTTTATATTCGGGATAAGTTCCTGTGCAGAAAGCACTTTTTTGTTGCGTTGCAAATTCATCACCTCATTACTAAATTATACAACAAATATAAATATTTTTCAAAAAACTATGTGTAAAAATATTGTTTATATATTGTTTTCGCAAAGAAAAAAGATAAAGAACGCCATAATTAAAATATAGGTATTGATTTTCAAAAATAAATATGATATAATAGCATTGGGTTATTTTGACCATCAAAAACTGCAATGCTTTTATTGTTTTGGTAAAATACTTTTACTACTTAATTAACGTATAATAACGGTGAAAATATGAAGATTTTTGTCTTTGCAAATGATTCCGGCGGTCTTTACAAATTCAGATATGCGCTTATAAAAACGATTGTTAATAGGGGATATGAGGTAGTGATAGCAGCTCCCGATGGCTCCGATATGAAGCAGTTTTCTGATTTGGGATGTAAAATATACGGTATTTCACCTGACAGAAGAGGACTTAATCCGATAAAAGACCTTCTTCTCTTCATTAAATACGTAAGGGCGATAAAAAAAGAACGCCCGGACAAAATAATTACTTATACAATAAAACCGAATATATACGCGGGTATTGCCGCACGCTTGTTGAAAAAACAGTATTATCCGAATATAACAGGACTCGGAACGGCTTTTCAAAATGACGGACTTTTGAAAAAATTAACTGTCGGACTTTATAAAACGGCAATGAAAAAGGCATCTTGTGTTTTCTTTGAAAATTCACCGAATAAGGACGTTTTCGTTTCTTTGAATATTGTAAATGAAGAAAAAACGTGTGTTTTGAAGGGCGCAGGGGTTGATCTTGAGCATTTTGCTTTTGAAGAATACCCGAAAGAAACGGGGAATTTGAATTTTATTTTCATTGGTCGTATAATGAAAGAAAAAGGAATAGATGAGCTGTTTTATACTTTTGAGCGGATATATTCGGAAAACAAAAACGTAAAGCTTACCGTGCTTGGATATTACGAAGAAGCATATGAAGAAAAAATAAGATCGTTTTCAGAAAAAGGATTGCTGGATTATAAGGGGAATCAAGATGATGTGCGGCCGTTTATAAAAGACAGTCATTGTTTTGTTTTACCCTCGTACCACGAGGGTATGGCAAATACCATACTTGAGTGCGGCGCTATGGGAAGACCTGTCATAACCTCCGATATTCCGGGATGCCGTGAAGGAGTTATTGACGGACAAAGCGGTCTTTTGTGTGAGGCGAAAAACAAAGAAGATCTTTATGACAAAGTAAAGAAATTTATGCACCTTACCCACGAAGAAAAAAAGAAGATGGGCGAAGTGTCACACAGTCATATCAAAAAAGAATTTGATAAAAAAGATGTTGTCGAAAACACGATAAAGAGGATATTGCCGTGAGCTGTTTTTTCAGTATTATAATTCCGGTATACAATACGGAAAAATATTTGCATCAATGTGTGCAAAGTGTTTTATCTCAAACATTTACCGATTATGAGATTGTTCTTGTAGATGACGGTTCAAAGGATGACTCACCCCGTATTTGTGATGAATTTTCCAAAGAAGATTCAAGAGTGCGTGTTATCCATAAAGAAAACGGCGGTCTGTCCTCGGCAAGAAATGCGGGAATAGAAGCATCATTTGGCGAATATTTATTGTTTTTGGACAGCGATGATTATTTTTATACTGATGATGCGCTTGAGAAAATTCAAACTGCTATTAAAAAAAGTTTTCCCGACGTGCTGTTGTATAAATCATACAAATATTATCCGCCTGATAAATTCGTTGATTATTACGGCGACTATGATATGCAGGCGTTTGAAGGATATTCACCCGAAAAAGTGTTTCACTATATGGTGAAAGAAAACAAGCAGTTTGCCTCCGCTTGGAACAAAGCAGTAAGATGTGAGGTTGTAAATAGTAACGAACTTTGTTTTGAAAACGGTGTAATATCCGAGGATGTTGAGTGGTGCGTGAATTTATTTGCTGTAGCCAAAAAAGTTGATATGATAAATGAGATAGTCCATATATACAGACAAGGTGTTGCTACTTCTATAACCGCATCACGGTCTGAAAAAAATATCAAAGATCTTTATGGCATAATATCGAAAATTACTAAAACATACAAAAAGAGAGACGACACATTTGCGGATACTGTAAAATCGTTTATGGCTTTTGAGTATGCGATACTTTTGTTTAATATTTCGTCTTTTGAAGATTATAAAAAATATAAGTTTGTTTCGGAATATAAGTGGCTTTTGAAGTACGCACTTGATAAAAAAACCAAGGCTGTAAAATATGCGTATCGTATATTTGGATTTAACGGGCTTATGATGCTTTTACGTCTTAAAAGGAGAAAGTTCTGATGTCTTCATTGCCTTTTATTACTGTTTTTACACCTACGTACAACAGACGTCATACGATAGTAAAATGCTATGAAAGTCTGAAAAAACAAAGCAATAAATCTTTTATATGGCTTATTGTTGATGACGGTTCGACAGACGGAACAGACGAGCTTGTGAAAAGCTGGCAGAGCCTTGATAACGGTTTTGAAATAAGATATATATATAAAGAAAACGGTGGACTGCATACAGGATACAATGTAGCGATAGAGAACTCCGACACCGAATTTATGATGTGTATTGACTCTGATGATTATCTTGAAGACGAGGCAATACAAACTATTGAATCCTTCTGGAAAGAAAACGGAAGCGAAGAATATGCGGGCATCGTTGCACTTGACAGATACGAAAACGGGAAAATAATAGGAGATCTTCTGCCAAACCGTAAAAGCGTTAATCTTATAGATCTTTACGTTGGAAAATATAAGCTGAATAATGGCGATAGAAAGAACGTTATCAAAACGAAGTTGTATAAATCAGTAGCCCCTATGAAAAGTTTTGATAACGAAAAAAATTTCAATCCCCATTATATGCACCTTGAAATAAGCAAAAAATATGATTTTTTGGTCCTGAATGAGCCGTTATGTGTGGTCGAATACCTTGAATACGGTATGACTTTGAATATTTTCAAGCAGTATCTTAACAGTCCGAAAAGTTTTGCAGAACTTAGAAGACTTGCGATGTCATTTGAAAATACTCCGTTTTTGTTTAAATTAAAGACAGCCATACACTATAATTCGAGCTGTATTATAGGAAAAGATTTAAAAAATCTTTTTAAGATAAACCATAAATTATATGTCCTTTTCATGTTCCCCTTTGGATGTCTTATGAGTATCTATACAAAATATAAAGGAAAATAAAAAATGTCCAATGTAAAGCTTAGCGTTATAATGCCCGTTTATAAGGTAGAAAAGTATTTGCGAGAAACTATAGAGTCGGTTTTAAATCAGCCTTGTAAGGATCTTGAACTTATATGTGTTGATGACGGTTCGCCTGACAACAGCGGCAGCATTTGTGATGAATATGCAAAAAAAGACGAGAGAATCCGAGTGGTGCACAAGCCAAACGGAGGACTTACCAGTGCGTG
Organism: Eubacteriales bacterium; assembly: GCA_045657205.1. Classification (GTDB taxonomy): domain Bacteria; phylum Bacillota; class Clostridia; order Oscillospirales; family CAG-272; genus RGIG7213. Next base: position 5,503 of record JAZOSS010000104.1, on the reverse strand, counting down.
GAAAGCCGGCACAGAAATTGCAGAAGGTCGTTATCTGGGTTTTGTAGACAGTGACGACTGGATTGAGGTCGATATGTATAAACGCATGTGGGAATCAGCCTGCAAATATAATTCCGATGTGGTAGTTTGCGGTCTGGTATTTGACTATGAGGATACTTCAATTCTAAAGCGCAATGAAATTTCCGGCTTTGAAAAAGAATACTACAGCAGACGGGAATTAGAAGAGGAATTTCCTTATTTGATCAATGACGGTCATTTCTTTGGAAGAAAGTTGCAGCCTGCCAGAGTCACAAAACTTTATCGCAAAGAACTGGTGGATGAAGTGATGCCCCTTTGCAAGGAAGAAGTCAGTGTTGGTGAAGATATGCAGCTGACATTACCAGTGCTTTTAGAAGCAAAAAGCATGTCAGTGGTAAAGGACTTTTACCCATATCATTATTGGTTTAACCAGAAATCCATGACTGGCAAATATGATCCGAAGTATCTGGACAAGATTAAAATCATGGCAAACCGCATGAAGGAAATCAGTGATGAAAAAGAGGTGTTTGATTTTAAACCACAGATTACCAACGATTTTCTTGGATTAGCCGTGATTGGGCTGAAAAACGGTGTTATCAGAAACACAGAAGGAAAAGCATCGGCACTTGCGATTATCAAAAAGTATTGCGAAGATGAAATGGTGATGGAAGCATTGAGTACACATACCATGAACAGACTTCCAATTACGATCAAAGTGTTTTTGATGCTTATGAAGATGAAACAGTATCAGATTTGTTATTTCATATGTAAACTGTTTTTTTAAAATTAAGTAAAAAATAAAGGGATTTTACCGTGTTTTGGTAGAATCCCTTTTTATGTTACCTGTTTAGTTATCAATTCCTGCAATCAGCTTCGGAATTCCGCCCAACGAAGCTGCCGTATCAGTAAAGGAACTGCAATAACTTCCAATAATTTTCTTGCAAGCAGCCAGACAGAACAGATCAAGCAGTGCATCATACATTCCATCCAAAGAGTCACGGCGCAATGTTCGATTTTCATTAGAAACAATGCGACCTGGGAAGGTTTCTCTAAGCAGTGCTTCTTCTTCCTTATCGTCAGTTGCTAAGAAGAATTTTACAGAAGGATTCGCCTCGATTTCCTTATTCATCAGATCAATAAAGTTCTCAGTTTTACTATAAGCAATGGAGTTCACCTGGTCAGTTCTTCTAATATGCACACTTACCATATCTTCCGTAAAATGCTTTGTCACCTCATCGATTCGTCTTTGTAATTCTGCCGTCGGTTTGAATAATTTGAAATATTCATCCGCAGGATAAAAATGTTCCCAAGTAAAAATATAAGCAGGCAGTTTCATGGAATCAAAGAAATCCTGGTTCAAAGTGCCATCAGTTGTATGATTTTCAACATCTGCATTGCTCACTCTTGTGCCTGCCGTCAGCTGATACCAGAGCTTTCTTAAATCTTTCAAAGAAGTAAAATTAATCACTTTAAATTCTTCCACTGGCTGAAACAGTGCCTCAAATGGAGCGTTTAATTCATCTGCGCAGTACCACAGAACCAGAAGCTTGGTGCCTTTGCGTTTGGCAAGCTCCAGAGAAGAATTAATCACACGCATTCTATTGCACAAACCGCCGGAAGGTTGTATTATTACCATAAGTATGTCCTCAGCAACTATTCAGTGCCTTCACTGTTGCTTCGGGCAAAAATCCATTGTGCGTGCAAATTCTAAATTGAATTTGCGACGCTAAATCACCTGCGGTGATGGGATTTTTGCTTGCAGAACTCGGGATTTCCAAGGAAACCCTCGCGGAACAGAGGCTGCTGAAAGTTGTCTAAACTTTCTATCAAAATTATAAGGACAGTATAACACAGGAGGGTGACCTATGAAACCTGAAAAAATGAAAAATTTATTCTTGAGCCAGTCTTATGAAGATGCATGGACAGACTACGAGAAATCCTTAAAGAAAAGATACTTTATTCACTGGGATTATGTGATTTTGACTGCGTCCAATGAAGATCAGGCAAAAGCATTTGAAGCTCAGATTGATTTTAGATTAAAACAGGGCTTATTGCCAAAACAAACAAAATATGCAGTGCTGCCAGACCCGGACGGAAAACGTGTTGGTTCCGGCGGAGCGACTTTCAATGTGATGAAATACATCAGAGAAGAAAGCGGCTGCGTGGACTGTTTCAAAGATAAACGAATTTTAGTTATTCATTCCGGCGGAGATTCCAAACGAGTACCTCAGTATTCTGCGTGCGGAAAATTATTCTCGCCGGTGCCAAGAGAGCTTCCTGACGGAAGACGTTCGACTCTGTTTGATGAATTTATCATCGGTATGTCCGGTATGCCATCCAGATTTAAGGAAGGTATGCTGATCTTATCCGGAGATGTATTATTACTGTTCAATCCATTACAGATTGACTTCCAGTTCAATGGAGCGGCAGCGATCTCTATTAAAGAACATGTGGAAACAGGAAAGAACCACGGCGTATTTTTAGGTGATGAAAGCGGTTATGTAAGACAGTTCCTGCACAAAATGTCAATAGAGAAGCTGACAGAAGTTGGTGCTGTCAATGCTCACGGTAATGTAGATATCGACACAGGTGCGATCATGTTAGACAGCAACTTGTTAAATGCGCTCTTTGGTCTCATAAGCACAAACGGCGAACTGGATAAAGCAAAATTTAATCAGTTCGTAAATGAAAAAGCAAGAATTAGTTTCTACGGAGACTTTTTATATCCATTGGCGTCAGAATCTACCTTAGAACAGTATCTGAAAGAGAAACCAGAAGGCAGTTTCTGCGAAGAGTTGGAAGAATGTCGCAAGATTTTGTGGGAAACACTAACTCCATTCAGCCTAAAACTTTTATGCTTATCACCAGCCCAGTTCATCCATTTTGGAACAACCAGAGAGCTGCTTCATCTGGTAACAGAAGGCATTGAAGACTATGAATTCCTTAATTGGAAGAGCCAGGTATTTGGTGTAGAAGGCAACGGTGGCGACTGCGCTTACAGCAACAGCTATATCCAGGAAGGTGCGAAGGTAAGTGCAAAATCGTACATTGAAGACAGTTATTTATATGGCGCAACACATATTGGGGAACAGTGCGTGATTTCCGGTGTGACATTAAAAGATAAAAATGTACCGGCAGGCGTAACGCTTCATGGTTTGAAACTTCGTGATGGAAAATTCGTTGTTCGAGTATACGGAACCTTTGATAATCCAAAAGGTTTCCTTGCAGATAATGCTCCGTTCCTGGGTACAACATTGAAACAGCTTTCGGAAACTCTTGATTTATCCGAAAAGGGAATTTGGGGTGAAGAAGAACCATATCTTTGGTTTGCAAAACTTTATCCGGTATGTGATTCCATTGAAGAGGCAGTGACAGCAAGTTTGGAACTTGTAGAAGTGCTTGCGGGAAGAGCAAAGGTAAGTGAAAACTATAAAAACAGCCAGAAAATGAGCTTGTATGAAAGCTTTAATGCAGCTGATACCACACAGATGATCGCATGGCAGGAAAATCTGGAAAAGAAAATTCGTATTTCCCGTTTCTTAAAAGCAATTGACGAAAGAAAAGAAGTAGCAGAAGCAGCCCTTGCATTTGGCGGCAAAGGTGTAAATGAAAAGCATTTAAAAGAACTTGCTGAAATTGCAAAAACAGCAGAGTTTGGACGCAAAATGCGTATTTACTACTACCTGTCAAAGCTGACAGAAGGACCTGTCAGTGAAGATCTTGAAAATGCATGCTTTAGATATATTTGTAAAGAATTGTATGATGCAGTGGTTTCTGACATTGATTGTGAAGAGGTATATCACATTGCCAATGATGAGGTGCTGGTAGAACTTCCAGTACGTGTAAACTTTGGCGGCGGCTGGTCAGATACACCGCCATATTGTAACGAGCATGGCGGAACTGTACTAAATGCAGCCATTAGCTTAAACGGTACATTGCCAATCGTGGTGGAAGTAAAACGTATCGAAAAACCAGTGGTAGTACTTGCAAGTACAGACCTTGGTGCTGAAGCTGATTTTAATGATATGAGAGAACTGCAGAATTGCAATGACCCATTTGATACCTTTGCTCTTCATAAGGCAGCTCTCATTGCCTGCGGTATCATCCCTAGAGAGGGAGAGTATACCTTACAGCAGCTTCTTGATAAAATTGGCGGCGGATTATATCTCTCTACAGCAGTTCGCGGCATTCCAAAGGGCTCAGGCCTTGGAACTAGCTCTATGCTTGCGGCAGCCTGTGTCAAAGGTATTTTTGAATTTATCGGTAAAGAAATTAGTGAAAATGAACTGTACTCCCGCGTGCTTTGTATGGAACAAATCATGAGCACCGGTGGCGGCTGGCAGGATCAGGTTGGCGGTCTGACACCAGGGGTGAAACTGGTGCATACGATTCCTGGCATTAAGCAGAATATTCAGGTGGACCACATTGTGGTTCCGGAAGCTGCAATGGAGGAATTAAAAGAACGTTTTGCACTGATCTATACAGGACAGAGAAGACTTGCCAGAAATCTTCTTCGTGAAATCGTAGGAAACTATATCGGTTCTAAGAAAAACTCCCTGGATGTGCTTTATGAAATCCAGAAGAGTGCGATTTTGATGAAGTTTGAGCTTGAAAAAGGCAATATTGACGCTTTTGCAAAACTTCTTGATAATCATTGGGAATTGTCAAAGAGACTGGATGGCGGTTGTACCAACACATGTATCGAGCAGATTTTCTTAAGTGTGGAAGATATGCTGGATGCGAAAATGATCTGCGGTGCCGGTGGCGGCGGTTTCTTACAGGTGATTCTGAAAAAGGGATATACCAAAGATGATTTAAGAGAAAGAATTCACAGTGTATTCCAGGAAAGCGGTGTGGCTGTCTGGGATTGCGAATTAATTTAAAATGTGACTAATCTAATTAGGAGAACAACCTTGAAAATAGCACAGATTAATACGGTATGCGGCAACGGTTCTGTTGGCCGCATCACCGTGGATATTTACCATGCGCTGAAAAATGCAGGGCATGAAGGGAAAATTTATTACGGCAGAAGAACTGCACCGGAAACAGCGGAGACTGAAAAATTCGGTTCCAATCTGGATATGGGAATCCATGTTTTAAGTACTTTTTTTACGGGAACTCATGGATTTAATTCTAAGGCTCAGACCAAAAAGCTGATCGAAAGCCTGAAAATATATGATCCGGATTTGATTCACATGCATAACATTCATGGATTTTATTTGAATGTGGAAATGTTTTTTGAATACTTAAAACAGTGTGGAAAACCGGTAGTATGGACTCTTCACGACTGTTGGAGTTTTACGGGACATTGTGCATATTTTGATTTTGTGGAATGTGACAAGTGGAAAACTTCCTGTGAAAAATGTCCGCAGTACCGCAACAGTTATCCTTATGCACTGTTTAAAGATGGCAGTAAAGTAAATTTTGTTCGTAAAAAAGAAGCGTTTCAAGGTGTAAAGGGACTTACCATCGTAACTCCGTCCAA
>JAZOSS010000103.1:0-5619 GCA_045657205.1 Eubacteriales bacterium | reverse complement strand
GGCGCATCCGACGGGAGCGACACCAACTGTTTGTCCTTCGATTCCAAGCTCGTCGAGTACCTCTGCAACGAGTCTGTGTACGATACCGTGCGGACATCCGGGACAGTAGTGCATGGGAACGTCAGACATAGCGTTGGGTTTCTTGAATACTACTGACATTATTTATTACCTCCCATTTCTTCGATCTTTGCAAGTACGTCTTCGACAGATACGAGCGAACCGCCTGTTCTTCCCAAGAATTCAACGGGGCGTGAACATTCGATAGCAAGCTTAACGTCTGTTATCATCTGACCCATATTAAGCTCTACTGTAAGGAATTTACTTGCTGTTTCAGCGAGAACTGCAAGTTCCTTGTTCGGGAACGGAGAAAGAGTGATGGGACGAAGCATACCGACTTTTATGCCCTTCGCTCTTGCCGCTGTTACGGCACTTTTGCATATACGTGAAGTGATACCGTAAGCAACTACAACGATGTCTGCATCTTCAGTCATAAACTGCTCGCATCTTACTTCGTTTTCATCTATCTTCTTATACTTTTCGTATCTCGTAAGTACGGAATTTTCAAGCTCTTCGGGGTTGAGGAAGAGAGATGTAATGATATTCTTCTTACGTTTGCCGCCGTGACCGCACGCAGCCCAATCCTTTTCGGGAACTTCTCTTTTTTGAATGAGATCAAAATCGACGGGTTCCATCATCTGTCCGAGAGCACCGTCTGCGAGTATGAGAACGGGAACACGGTATGTATCGGCTATGTCGAACGCCTCGCACGTAAGCTCTGCCATTTCCTGAACGGAGGAGGGAGCCAAAACGAAAAGATGCATGTCACCGTGACCGAGAGCTTTCGTTGCCTGGTAGTAGTCTGCCTGTGAGGGCTGGATACCGCCGAGACCGGGACCGCCTCTCTGTACGTTAAGAATGACACAAGGAAGGTCGCAGCCTACGATGTAGCTTATTCCCTCGCTTTTAAGGCTTATACCGGGGGATGACGATGACGTCATACAACGTGTACCGGAAGCAGCTGCGCCGTATATCATATTGATAGCGGCAACTTCCGATTCTGCCTGAAGGCAAAGCCCGCCAACTTTAGGCATTCTTTTTGCCATGTATTCGGCAATTTCCGTCTGGGGTGTTATGGGATAACCGAAATAATGAAGACAACCCGCCTTTATAGCAGCTTCGGCAATTGCTTCGTTACCTTTCATAAGTACCTTTGCCATACTCAAGCCTCCTGTTCCTTTTCTATATCTTTTTCAACCGTGATTACCGCGTCAGGACACATAGTGGCACACATTGCACACGCGATGCAGGATGAGATATCCGTAACTTGCGCGGGATGATATCCCTTTGCGTTAAGTACGGAGGTGTCAAGCGACACGATCTTTTTCGGACAGGCTACAACACAAAGTCCGCAGCCTTTACACCTTTCGGTGTTGAAGGTCACTCTGTTCATAATTCCTCCTAAAATAACTCTTTTGTTATGTTTTTGATTTCAAATACCTCGCCGCCGGAAAGTGTTATACCTTCTGCGGCGCAGGTGAATTTTATATTCAAGCCCGAAAGGGAAGAGAATGATTCCGCGTATTCGTAGGAAGCTTCAATATCCTCTTTGCGAGTGAATTTTCCAAGGTTTGAATTGTTGATACAGCAAGTACATTTCAGTCTGCTTCGTTGCTGTATTTCTTCCATCACCGAAAGTGCACCTTCGGGTGTTTCGGTGATCGGTCTGTACATATTGAATACGTACATCATTTCGTATCCCGATGAGGTTATCTCTTTGCTGAAAAATCCGAGCGCCGCAGCGCCGAGACTGTCGCCGCCTACATCGAAAATACATATTTCTCCGTTTTTTATTTTTTCAAAAACGGAATATACCTCTGCGGGGATGGATGGTATATCAACATTTGAATTTGCAAATTCCGGGGCGATGACTTGCACGCCGCGGCTTTCCATAAGCTCTTGTGCGTCTTTTGAACGGAAGTACGGATTTACCGTATCGAAGTCAACAAGCGTAACTTTTTCACCTTTTTCGGTAAGCGAAAGGGCGAGATTCACGGCAATGTTCGTTTTTCCCGAACCAAAATGCCCGGTTACTATTATAAGCTTTGAAGAAATATTCATAAAAATCACCGTAATTCATCGAATTATCGTACATTATACCACACTTCGCCTTATTTGTAAAATTAAAATGCCATTATGTTTTTAAATTTTTTGTAAATTGTTATAACTGATTGAGTTTACATTATCTCGTTAAGAAGTTTTTCATCGTTGTCTATGTGTTTTATGAATTTTGCAGGGTTGCCTGCGTATACACAGTTGTCCGGAATGTCTTTTGTAACTACAGAACCTGCGCCTATAATGACGTTGTTTCCTATGTGTATTCCGCCGATAACGGTTGAGTTTGCGGCTATATATACGTTATCTCCTATATAAGGAAAATCACCTTTGTTTTTGCCTATGACAACACCGGGGCCGACTCTTAAATTCTTTCCCGCTTCTCTTGGAAAAATTACGGCGTGGTAGTGCGAAACGAGCAACCCTCCGCCGATACCGCCCCCTCCGAATTCTATCGTTTTTAAATATGGAAGAAATGGGGTGGTCAAAGAAAGCAGGAATTTATGGTGCCTTTCTCTGAAACGGAAAATGCTTCTGAATTCCTTGTACTTCAATAAACAATAGTTAAGACGTGCTATTCTGTTTTTATTTTTTGGCGAGTTCCATTTTAAAAATCTGTCTACATCGTCGTCTATTAATTTTTTGACAGGCGAACCGCTCATCATATATATGATGTCCGCAATAAAACAACGAGGGGAAAAGATAAAATATTTCATCAAAGCCTCCAAAACAGGAATTTTTATTATTATATCATATGATGGCAAAAAAATCAATACTTTTCCTCAAACGGCTTTTACAGGCTTCGTAAACCATAAATTATTAAATAGTTTATGTTTTATTAATTGATTTAATTATTGATGTGTGATATTATTAATATATTACTATAATGGGAGGCACTATGACCGAATTTTTTAACACTGCCGGCAATCTGCTGTCAGATATTCTTTCGCAGATAAAGTCGATGGGCGTAATAGATTATATAGATATTGCGATAGTTGCATTTTTACTTTACCAATTTTACAAGTTCATACGAAACAGACGTGCCGGTAAGCTTGCCGCCGGTGTTCTTTTACTGTTGCTCGTATTTGTGGTGAGTGAGTTTACTCAAATGCACGCACTGAAGTTTTTGCTTTCGAATATTTTTCAAGTCGGTATAATTTCAATAATCGTGCTGTTTCAACCCGAGCTTCGTTCTGCTTTGGAAAAAGTTGGCGGTGAACCGTTTAAAAGTTTGCGTAATATAGGCGAGCAGAAATCTGTATCTGAAATAACGGCACTTGTGACGAATATATGCGATGCCGTGTGTGATATGGCGAAAATAAAGACGGGTGCGCTTATCGTCATTGAAAGAACGACAAAACTCGGTGATATAGTCAAAACCGGAACGGTGATAAATGCGACAGTTTCATCTCTCCTCATCAAAAATGTATTCTTCAAAAATGCACCTCTTCACGATGGTGCCGCAGTTATAGTGGGAAATAAGCTTTATGCCGCAGGATGTTTTTTGCCGCTTTCAACCAGCAATGAAATAGATCTTAATCTCGGTACACGGCACAGAGCAGCAATAGGAATGAGCGAAAACAGCGATGCTATCGTCATTGTTGTAAGTGAAGAAAACGGTATGATATCAATAGCAATAAACGGAGAGTTAAGACGTAATTTCGACTACAATTCTTTAAATAATCAATTAACAGCGTTACTGCTTCCCAAAAAGCCGCAAAACGGAAAAGAGCAGAAAAAGGACAGTAAGCCGAACAAAACACATGAAAAGGAACAGATATAACGATGGCAGAAGAAAGACTCGTAAATGAAGAGGACGATATATCTACAGACGGTGAATATAAAGTCAAAAAGAACAGGATCTTCGACCATATAGCAAAAGTGCTTGCAGTCCTTGCCGCGTTTCTTATATGGTTTTATGCTGTCGGCACGGACAGCACTCTTCAAAGCAAAACGGTTACCGGAAACATAATAAACATAACCGGAGTTGAAAACGGACTGTCTGTTATATACGGAGGCGGCGAGCTTGCAGACGTGTCCGTAAAGGGAAGATATTCTGAGATTTCCGGTTTAAAATCCGACGATATCAACGCATACGTGGATGCAAGCGGAATAACCGAAGCGGGAATGTATACGCTTTCTGTAAACGTCACGCTTGAAAACGGGCTGACGGTTGAAAGTATTTATCCCGAACAGATAACAGTCTATATTTCGGTAAATCAGAAAAAGCAGATCCCCGTGCAGCTCAAGGTAACCGATTACCAGATACCTGCAGGATGCACTATTTCATCAGAGATAAAAAGCTCAACAGTCGTAACAGTCGAAGGACCTGTTGATGAGCTTGACAAAATATCATTTGCTATGGCAACCGTTTCACCGGGTACGATAAACGATTCGGTGACAGTCGTTTCAAAGGTTAAGCTGTACACAGCCGACGGTGAAGAATATTCAAGTCCGTACTTAAAAACGTCCGTTGATGAAGTAACTGTAAAGGTTTCGGTCCTTAAAGAAAAAGAAATACCGCTTGTTGTTGAATCGACCTATGGATATTTCAATGAAACGAACACGAAGATAACGGTAACACCTCCCACTATCGTTATACGAGGGGAGATCGATGCCGTCGATGCACTTGACAGCATAACCGTGCTCAAGGTTGATGAAACGCTTATAGCGGATGATGCGGTCTTCAAAAAAGCAGTTGTACTTCCTGAAGAGGTTGAAAATTTAAGTTCTGTTCAGGAAGCGCAGATAAATATAGAGCATATATCAACGGCGGTTAAAAATTACAGTTTCAATACAGAAAATATAGAAGTACAAAATCTTCCTGCCGACAAGGAATTTTCAGCTGTAGCGACAAGTCTTAAAATATCAGTGAGGGTCGATAAAAACAGTTCTTATTATTCAACTCTCTCCGAAAATGATATACGCGTTGTTATAGATTTTTCACAGATAACGGAATATGAAGGAAGATATAATTTAGAGGCAAGCGTAACTCTTAATACACAGATCGAAAACGGAAAGGCGTACGTTCTTGGCTCTTACTACGTACCGATAAGTATTTATGAAAAAACTGCTGATTAAAGATATAAAGCTTCCGATAACTTCAAGCGAAAACGCTGTGCTGAAAGAGGCAAAACGCCGTATAGGATGCACTGATGGATATACGCTTTCCGTTTATAAAAAGTCGCTTGACGTACGTAAAAGGGATAATCCGCTTTACGTTTATTCCGTGCTTGCAAGCTTCGACGGCGAAAAAGTGCCGTTTGTAAAAGGTGCACAGCTTTACGAAAGAGAAGAATTTACCGTAGTGCCGGCATCAAAGAAAAAGGTGTGCGTTGTCGGCTTTGGTCCTGCGGGAATGTTTGCATCACTTTTGCTTACGCAGTATGGATTTGCTCCCGTTATATACGAAAGAGGAGCATCTGTAAAAGAACGAACGGCACACGTTGAAGCCTTTATGGCAGGCGGAGTACTCAATACGGAATCAAACATACAGTTCGGCGCAGG
>JAZOSS010000102.1:0-5412 GCA_045657205.1 Eubacteriales bacterium | reverse complement strand
TTTCAAGCCCGTCCATATTTTTCCCATTCCTTTCTTTGCTTGTGATTATGATATCATCCCGAAAATGAAAAAATTGTCATATGCGGTCATTCTCACAGAATTTACAATTTGATATATTTTATTTCCGTTTTTAAAAGGTACGGGCATTCGCCTTCACATCAATACGGGTCGTCGTGGGCTGTACAGTGGGCGCCGACCCCTACCGATTTTATCTATTATCTATCATCTATTATCTATCATCTATTATCTAATTTTTGCCCCCACCCTACATTTCTCATCTACGCCTCCTCCATCACCGCTTTGCGGTGATTTAAAACGTGATCGTTTCCGTTATCTATATTTCCATCATCCATCAATTTCCCCTATCCGCATTCCTCGTTTCACATTTTGCCCTGCACATAAAATAAAAAACACCCATGCAGTCGATGAAAATAAACTGCATAGGTGAAACTTTCCTTTTTTCATCGTAAAAAGTGTAGGCTTTTTACTAAAATTCGTTGTATTTTTTGAAATTATGTGATATACTATACTTACATCACAACGACGGAGGTATAAGTATGTACCGAATTGCCATAGAAAAGCTGTTAAAATGGAAGCATAGCAACCGAAGAAAACCTTTGATCATCGAAGGTGCGCGTCAAGTCGGCAAGACCTGGCTGATGAAAGAATTCGGAAAAACAGCGTATGAGAACACCGTATATATCAATTTTGACTCCAATTCAAGATTAGCCGAGTTATTTTCTTATGATCTGGACACAGAACGCTTGATAATGGGGCTCGAGTTATACGTCGGGCACAAGATAGATCCCGAAAATTCTTTGTTGATCTTTGACGAGGTTCAAGAAGTCCCGAGGGCTCTTTCATCTCTCAAATACTTCTATGAAAATGCACCGCAGTATCACATTATATGTGCCGGCTCTTTGCTCGGTATTGCTCTGCACCGGGGCACATCCTTCCCTGTGGGCAAGGTGGATTTTTTGAAACTGTACCCCCTTTCATTCAAGGAATTTCTGATGGCGACCGATAAAAAGCAATTCGCCGAGCTGCTTGACAGCTGCGACTTTGAGATGATTACAAAATTCAAACAAACATATATTGATGCATTAAAACATTATTACTTTGTCGGTGGTATGCCGGAAGCTGTACAAAGCTTTTCGGAAAATAAAGATTTTAACGAAGTTCGTGAAATCCAAAAGAGGATCCTTACAGCTTACGAACAGGATTTCTCTAAACACGCTCCCGGCGAAATCGTTCCGAGATTGCGTATGCTGTGGAACAGCATTCCTTCTCAGCTGGCAAAAGAAAACAAAAAATTCATCTACGGACTTGTCCGTGAAGGTGCCCGCGCAAAAGACTACGAAACCGCAATTATGTGGCTGAGCGACTGCGGTCTTATTCATAAGATCAGCCGTGTAAACACAGCAGGTATCCCTTTACGGGCATATGAAGACTTAAAAGCATTCAAGCTGTTTACAGTTGACGTAGGTCTGCTCGGCTGTATGGCAGGACTCCGTCAGCGCACTTTACTTGACGGCAACTGTCTTTTCACCGAATTCAAAGGTGCCCTTACAGAACAGTACGTTTGTCAACAGTTAAAGACGGTTCAGGATCTGGATATTTACTACTACACCAACGACAGAGGCTCCTGCGAGATTGATTTTGTCGTTGATACAGGCGAGCTTATCGTTCCCGTTGAAGTAAAGGCAGAAATAAATCTGAAGGCTAAAAGCCTTAAAACTTACAGAGAGAAATTCTCTCCCGAAATTTCCGTCCGCACGTCTATGGCAGACTACAAAAAAGAAGAACGGCTCGTTAATCTGCCGCTGTATGCAATAGATCAGATCACAAAAATATAAAGCTTAAAATTTCAATTAAAACACCCATGCAGTCGATGAAAATAAACTGCATGGGTGAAATTTTATTTTTCCTTATCAAAAATCGGTCTTGCGATATCCGACTTTTCGTGCCAATAAACGGTAATATTTTTCACATAAGCTTTCCATAGTTTTTTTTGCTAAAATTTCCGCAGTACGCAAAAGGAGGAAATGTAAACTAATGTGCGTACTGCGGAAATTTTCGTTTTACGGCGGAGTCGTCTCCGATGAGGAAATTGTATCATTAAATTAAGATTTTTTCTACATTTAGACGTTAATTTTATTTATCGGACAACATATCCCGATATTTTATAATAGAACAACACGGCGATCATCGTAAGACCGATAAAAGAAAACAGAATTATCATCTTTTTCCCCGGCTTCGGTATATTGATATTCGCAACGAAAAGCACCGCACACAAAAACAGAGTTGCCGCATACGTTACCGAAAGGCACTTCTGTCCTATCGGAAGCAAAAACGTGTATATAAACGGGAATATGACGGCTGCCGACGTCACGGGAAGCCCTTTATAGTACTTTCTTTTTTCGTTCGTCATCTTCTGTCGGTTGAACTCATCGACGTTGAAGTAAGCAAGGCGTATCTGCGCTGTAAGTATGTAAAGGGCAAAAAGTGCCGTAAATCCGAGCTGTGTAAGTCCGAGCGATCTTCCTATAACCGTCGGAAGAACGCCGAAGCTTATAAGATCGCACAGCGAGTCTATCTGTATGCCGAAGTGCTTTTCGTCATCCGTTCTTTCCCTCGTTCTTGCAATTCTGCCGTCTATCATATCGAGTGCGCCCGCAAGCATAAGAAATATCACAGCGGAAAACGCATTGCCCGATATTGCCGAATATATACCGCAAACGCCGAAGGCAAGTGCCGTATACGTTGCTATTACCGTATAATTATAATGTCCTATCAGAAATTTACTTTTCATTTTACTGTACTTTATAGCTGTCCTTCAGCGTTACGACTCTGTTAAACGTGTTTTCTTTCTTCGTATCGAGACAGAAATATCCCGTTCTTACAAACTGGAACTTTTCACCCGGCTTTGCATCCTTGAGTGATTCCTCCATAAGACAGCCTTCAAGCTTTTTAAGGGAATTTTCATTAAGATAATCGTTATACGTTTTTCCCTCGGGAAGGCTTGACATATCGGGGGACGTAAAGAGTCTGTCGTAAAGCATTACGTCAGCCTTTATGCTGTGGGAAGACGAAAGCCAGTGTATCGTGCCTTTTATCTTTCTGCCGTCAAAGGGATTTCCGCAGCCCGACTGAAGATCAGCCGTTACGAGAACCTCCGTAACGCGTCCGTCATCATCCGTTATTATCTTGTCGCACTTGACGATGTACGCACCCATAAGGCGCACCTCGCCGCCTTCTTTAAGTCTGAAATATTTAGGCGGAGGATTCGTCGATACGTCCTCACGGTCAACGTAGAGCGTGCGTGTGAAGGGTACCTGTCTTACGCCTGCTTCTTCGTCGTTGGGGTTATTTGAAACGCTGAAATATTCCGTTTTATCCTCGGGATAGTTCGTAACCGTCACCTTTACGGGATCAAGAACCGCGATACGTCTTTGAGCCGTTTTGTTAAGCTCCTCGCGCACGCAGTGCTCAAGCAGTTCGATATCGACCATACTGTTTGATTTTGCAACGCCTATTCTGTCGCAGAAGTCGAGTATTGCACCCGGAGTAAATCCGCGTCTTCTCAAACCGCACAAGGTCGGCATTCTCGGGTCGTCCCAGCCGTCAACGAGTCCGTCTTCGACCAAAGAACGGAGATATCTTTTACTCATCACCGTATACGTTACGTTGAGTCGTGCAAATTCTATCTGACGGGGCTTGCCTTCAAGACCTGCGTTTTCGACTACCCAGTTATAAAGCGGTCTGTGGTCTTCATATTCAAGTGAGCAAAGGCTGTGCGTTATTCCCTCTATGGCATCCTGAATGGGGTGTGCAAAGTCGTACATCGGGAAAATGCACCATTTCGTGCCCTGACGGTGGTGGTCTATATAGCGGATGCGGTACAAAACGGGGTCACGCATATTGAAGTTGCCCGAAGCAAGGTCAATTTTCGCTCTGAGAGTATATTTTCCCTCGGGAAACTCGCCCGCTCTCATACGGCGGAAGAGGTCGAGGTTTTCGTCAACGGATCTGTCGCGGAAGGGCGATACCGCAGGACGCGTCGTGTCGCCTCTGTATTCTCTGAACTGCTCGGGTGTAAGCTCGCAAACGTACGCTTTTCCTTCTTTTATGAGCTTTTCGGCAATTCCGTACGTTATTTCAAAGTAGTCCGAGCCGTAGAAAAATCTGTCGTCCCAATCGAAGCCGAGCCAGTGTATATCCTCTTTTATAGCATCGACGAATTCCGTATCTTCCTTTGCGGGGTTCGTGTCGTCCATACGGAGGTTACATATACCGCCGTACTTTTTCGCCGTTCCGAAGTCGATAACGAGTGCCTTGCAGTGGCCTATATGGAGGTATCCGTTAGGCTCCGGCGGGAAACGCGTGTGTATTTTAAGCGACGGGTTCTTTTCAAGATCGGCGTCTATTATATCGTGTATGAAGTTAGATGTATTTTCCATTTGGATCTCCCTTTCCTATCAGTTGAGCGATGCTATGGCGGAATTTATCCTGTTTTTCATCATTTCCTCGCCCATAACGCCTATTATTTCAAACAAGTCGGGCGTGTTCGTTCTGCCCGTTACGGCAATTCTTATAAACGTGCTTACGTCACCGACACTGCCTTTGTACTGTTCGGGATTCTTTTTATAAAGCTTCATTTCGGGTGCGAAGCCGATTTCCTCCGCTACCTGCTTTACGGATTCAAACCAGGCGGAATTATCAAAGCTCTTGTCGAATTTTTCAAGATAGAGCGAAAGCGCCTTTGCTATATCCGCTTTTTCAAACTTTTCATCATACACTGCTTCGGGTGTGAAAAATTCATCGTAAAAATAGCTTACGTAGAGTTTTATATCTGCCCACGATGCGATATCCTTACGGGGCTTGTTGCCGCCTCTGCCAATTGCAAGTATCTTCTTTGCGTATTCGGGATCCTTTGAATACACGTTATAAAACTCTTTATCGTATTCTTCCGCCCACTTTGCGCTGTCTTCGTACACCTTTTCGGCACTCATTTTGCAGATGACGTTCTTCGATACGTCCGAAAGCTTATTGAAGTCGAAAAGACAGCCCGAAACACTCATTTTCTTTATTGAGAACGGAAAATCGTCTACATCTTTTTCGGGGTTCTGCGCGTGCCATTCCTCGTAGTTCGAGTTGAGCAAGGTCATTATATATTCTCTTACGCACTCGGGAGCGATACCCATTTTTGCGTAATCGTCAAGCGATGCGCCCATATCTCTTTTTGAAAGTTTTTTCTTGTTTCCTTCTTCATCAAGGCGCATTATCTGTGCTATGTGCAGATATTTCGGCGCTTTGAAGCCGAGATAATTGAAGAGCATAAGGTGTCTTGGCAAGCTCGGGAGCCATTCTTCGCCTCTTACGACGTGCGTCGTGCCCATCAGGTGGTCGTCA
>JAZOSS010000101.1:0-9574 GCA_045657205.1 Eubacteriales bacterium | reverse complement strand
TGAAATATACAACCTTGACGTCGTTGAAATACCGACGAACCGCCCCATGATAAGAAAAGACCAAAACGACGTCGTTTACAAAACGATGGATATGAAATTCAAGGCGATAATCGAGCAGATAAAGGAATGTCAGGCAAAGGGTCAGCCCGTGCTCGTCGGTACGGTGTCGATCGAACGCTCCGAGGCACTTTCCAAAAAGCTCACGGCAAACGGCATAAAACACGTCGTGCTTAACGCAAAATATCACGAAAAGGAAGCCGAGATCGTAGCACAGGCAGGCTGTCCCGGTGCCGTTACGATATCCACCAATATGGCAGGACGCGGTACGGACATTATGCTCGGCGGTAACGCGGAATTTCTTGCAAAGCGCGAGATGAGAAAGCTTGAATATCCCGAGGAAATAATAGTACAGGCTACGGGAAGCTCGCTTTCCGTCGGTGACGATGTTCTTGAAGCGCGTAAAGTGTACAAAGAGCTTTACAAGAAGTTCAAAGAGGAGATAGAACCCGATTACCAAAAGGTAAAGGAAGCGGGCGGTCTTTTCATACTCGGTACGGAACGCCACGAAAGCCGCCGTATCGACAACCAGCTTCGAGGCCGTTCGGGCCGTCAGGGCGACCCCGGCGAGTCACGCTTCTTCTTATCCTTTGACGATGATCTTATGCGCCTTTTCGGAGCTGAAGAGCGTATGGAAAAGATAAAGAAAATAACTCCCGACGACACACCCATTGAAGCAAGTATCCTTTCGGGTGTCATCGAAAGCTCGCAGAAGCGTCTTGAAAGCGTAAACTTTGAGCGCCGTAAGAACGTCCTTATGTACGACGACGTAAACAATCAACAGCGTAAGATCATCTACTCACAGCGCCGTGAGATACTTGAAGACGGCAATATGAGAGAAAAGATATGCGATATGATACAGCAGGCGGTAGAGAATGCCGTTATGGAATGTACCGCTGCCGATTCTCACGAAGAATGGGATCTTGAAACGCTCAAAGCGAAGTTCCGCGGTATCATCTGCACTGACGAAGACCTTACGTTTGAGCCCGACGAGCTTAAAAAGCTCAAGCCCGAAACGCTTACCGATATGCTCACGAAGCGCGCGTACGAAAGATACGAATATCAGGAGGGCGTATTCGGTGAGCAGATGCGTGAAATTGAAAGAGTCATCCTTTTGCGTTGCATTGACGAATTGTGGATGGATCACATCGACTATATGCAGGACCTCAAAAGCGGTATAGGACTCAACGCATACGCACAGAGAAACCCCGTAAACGAATACAAGATCATAGGTGCCGATGCGTTTGATGCTATGATCTGCGAAATAAGAGAAAAGACGGTAAGAGCAATTCTTTCCGCTGTTCCGAGAGCGGAGATCAAGCGTGAACAGCTCGCAAAGGAAAAATCCGCATCCATTGAAAACGTAGGCGGCGACAAGCCCGCAAAGAAAAAGCCCGTGGTAAAGAAGGCAGCCGAAAAGGTCGGCCGTAACGATCCCTGCCCCTGCGGTTCGGGTAAAAAGTACAAAAAGTGCTGCGGCGCGGCAGACGGTGCTGACGACTGATGGGCTTCGGAATACTTTTCTTAGGGTATATTTTTACCGTGTTTGATACGGGAATACTGTTTATTGACAGTATTTCCGTAGTCTTCATGAAAGCTCTTTCAATACTCGGCTGGCTTATAGTGACGGCGGGGTGCGGTAAGCTTTCAAAATATATCGAAAAATTTTATATGGCAAAGGCGTCGTCTGCGACTCTTCTTATACTGTCGGCAGGGGACGTCGTGTGCCATTGCCTTGTAACGTACAAAGGTATTGAAATAAGCATCGTTTTGCGTACGGTGATTTATCTGCTTTACGCAATGACGTATTTTCTGTTCCATTTCTACCTTTTCGGCGCACTTAAAGACGTGACTGCCGACACGGGGCTTGAAGAAGAAAACAAAAAGGCAAAAAAGCTGTTTTATCTGAACACCGTTTTTTGTGCCGTCAATTTCGTGTCGTATCTCGGAATTTCAGACACGCTCACTGCCGTAAGATATCTTTTGTTTATCGTTGTAACGGTGGTAAATGCGGCTTTTATCTACACTTGCTATATGTGGATATGCCTGCCCGAGGACGTCGATATGAAAACGAAGTCGGAGAAAAAAGCAGAACAAAAGGAAGGAAAGAAACGCAAAAATGCCAAAAAATAAAAATCTTTTTTTAGGATATATCACCTCGGGACTTTTGTTTTTGTTCATCCCGACGGTGAGCATTTTTGACGTAATGCCCGATTTTATAGGATATCTGCTCATAATACGGGGCGTTTTCTGCCTTTACGATCTCAACGAGGATATATATTCCGCACGTTCGGGATTTTTGAAGCTTTTTTATATTGATCTTGCAAAAAATCTGCTTTTGCCGTTTCTTTTTTCATTGAAGGATGAAACGACGGTTATGACCGTCACGTTTGTTTTTTCGATAATTGAGGGAATTTTGCTTTACAACGCACTTTCCTCACTTTTCACGGGGATCAGTTATATTGCCGAAAGACTCGGCGCAAAATATGCCGACCGGGGCATCCGTGACGTTTTTATAGTAAGCGGAGTATTTACCGTTGCAAGGTACGTTCTTTTGTGCCTGCCCGAGCTTACGGTGCTTACGAGCCTTGATTATCAGATGACGGACGACCTTTCGGCGTTTACCGTGTACGATTACAAAACGCTCATAACACTTGCGTGCGGTGTGATATCGTTTATAATCGGATTACATTTTCTGTCAAGCTGTGTAAAGTATATAAACGGACTTAAACACGATGAAGAATTTAAAAAGTCCCTTTTTGAGCGTTACAAAAAAGAGGTGCTTGAAAATAAAGCGTTGCTTATACGACGTAACACGCGTACGGGCTGTACGTTTGCCGTGTCCGCTGTTATAATGATGTGTCCGTTTCTGCTTGAAGGAGTAGACGTGACGTTTTCTTTCATTCCGCTTATTCTGATGTACATCGGTATATCAAAGCTTTATTCGCTTGAAAAAAGTGTAAAAAAGGAGCGTTTGCTTGCGTTTATCTGTATTTTTGCAAGCTTGCCGCTTTGTGCTTTTTCCTCTTACGTTTGCGCCGAATATCACCATTATTCGTATCAGATAGCGGAAAAAGCCGTGTTTATGTACAAGCTTTGCGCCGTGTGCCAGAGTCTTGAGGTGATCTTGTGTTTATTATCCCTCTTTGCTTTTCTTTTCTCTCTTGAAAAGATACTTAAAAAATACGGTGTTGACAAAAACGTATCGGTTGGCGGATTTCAGCATAAAGAACAGCTCAAAGCATCAGCTTTTCTTTCAAAACTTTTGAAATTTTCATACGCTGTTTCCTGCATCGTGTGTATATGCGTGTGCGTAAATTTCTTCCTTTATATAAATAACGAATTTATGTGGATAGTCAGCCTCGTTCTGCTCATTTTGCACAGCGTGTTTATATCAAAATGTATCTTCAAGATCTCCCGCACAGTCGAAGAAAATAATATGTGATCTTCATTATCACGCCGACGAAGTCGTCATATCACGAACCGTCAGGTTCTATATCACTTTCGCAAAGCGAAAATATCACGCCGACGAAGTCGGCATATCACGAACCGTCAGGTTCTATATCACTTTCGCGAAGCGAAAATATCACGCCGACGAAGTCGGCATATCACGAACCGTCAGGTTCTATATCACTTTCGCAAAGCGAAAATATCACGCCGACAAAGTCGGCATATCACGAAACCGATAGGTTTCATATCACTTTCGCAAAGCGAAAATATCACGCCGACGAAGTCGGCATATCACGAACCGATAGGTTTCATATCACTTTCGCAAAGCGAAAATATCACGCCGACAAAGTCGGCATATCATCTGACGGATAATTTCGACGGTCAGGATAAACGAAGAGAAGAATAGATAATAGATAATAGATAATAGATAAGAAATAGTAGATAAGAGATGGCGGGGAAATTTCACCGGACCGTCCGATTCCAAAAGAAAGGAATTAATATGTTTAAAGTTTTACTTAAAGAAAACAGAGCAAGGCGCGGGGAGTTCACCTCCTGTCACGGGACGGTACAAACTCCCGTCTTTATGAACGTCGGCACGTCGGCGGCTATAAAGGGCGGCATCTCGACTCAGGACTTATACGAGCTCGGCTGTCAGATCGAGCTTTCAAACACGTACCATTTGCACGTACGTCCGGGCGATGAAGTCATACGCGACCTCGGCGGTATACATAAATTTTTCAACTGGGACAGACCCGTTCTTACCGACAGCGGCGGCTTTCAGGTGTTTTCCTTAGCTCCGCTTCGCAAGATAACGGAGGAAGGCGTCCACTTCAATTCGCACATCGACGGCAAGCGCATATTTATGGGTCCCGAGGAGTCGATGCGTATACAGTCAAATCTTGCATCGACCGTTGCCATGGCGTTTGACGAATGTGTTGAAAATCCTGCCGCGTACGACTACGCAAAGAACTCCTGCGACAGAACGTACCGCTGGCTTTTGCGCTGTATGGACAAGATGAAAAGGCTAAACTCCCTTACCGAAACGATAAACAAACAGCAGATGCTGTTCGGAATAAACCAGGGAAGCACGTACGAGGACTTGCGAATAGATCATATGAAAAGAATAGCAAAGCTCGACCTTGACGGTTACGCCATAGGCGGTCTTGCAGTCGGTGAAAAAACGGAAGATATGTACAGAATAATCGACGCCGTTGAGCCGTTTATGCCCGAGGACAAGCCGAGATATCTTATGGGTGTCGGCACACCGTGGAACATCGTTGAAGCCGTATACAGAGGCGTTGACTTTTTCGACTGCGTAATGCCGTCAAGAAACGCCCGCCACGGATATCTCTTCACGTGGGAGGGAACGGTAAACGTACTGAACAACAAGTACGAGCGTGACTCATCCCCGATATCCCCCTCTTGCGGATGTCCTGCCTGCCGTAACTATTCAAAAGCGTACATCCGCCACCTTTTCAAATCGAAAGAAATGCTCGGAATGCGCCTTGCGGTAATGCACAATCTTTATTTCTACAACGACCTTATGGCAAAGATCCGCCAGGCTCTTGAAGAAGGAAGATACAAAGAATTTTACGAAAAATACCGTATATCCTTATCAAAAAGGATATAAAGGAGATTTTTATGAAATATAAAGAATACGAAGGCTTTTTGGAAGCTCTCCCTGTCTGGCAAAAGGGAAAAGAAAAGGAAATGAACCACACGCTTCTGTTCAGAAGCATCGTCAAAAACAAAACGGGAATACTTAAAATTGCCTGCAACTGCTGTTACAGAGTAGATGTAAACGGTGTTTTTGCAGCATCGGGCCCTGCACGTGCCGCACACGGATTTTTCAGAGTAGATACGCTTTCACTCGATGATTTTCTTACGAACGATACGAATATCATTTCCGTAACGGTCTGCGGATATGCGGTAAACAACTTTGAATACCCCGAATGGGAGTCGTTTCTGTGTGCTGAATTTGTAAGCGGAGGGGAATGTATTTCAGCCACGGGCGTATACAATTTTGAAGCTTCAGAATACAAAGAAAAGCTTAAATACACACAGCGTTACTCCTTTCAAAGAACGTTTGCCGAGGTTTACCGCTGTAATTCCGAATACGATATTTTAAAAACGGATGCAGATAAAAAGGCTGAAACCGTTGAGCTTGTAACGGTTTCAAACGTCACCTTTCTCGATCGAAACGTACCGTATCCCACGTTTGAAAAAGCACCTGCTCTGGGCATCGTTTCGGCGGGGGGTGTTTCCGTAAGCGAAAAAGAAAGCTACTACGACGACCGTTCGATATCGAATATATCCCCCATTTTCAAAGGATATAAAACAAACGAGCTTGAATATTTTTCATCAAAGGAATACGGAAAGCTCGATCTTTCACCGAGTGCCGAGGGATTTTTTAAAGGCGACTGCGTATCGCTTAAAAAAGATTCCTTTGCGGTCTTCGATATGGGTTCAGAGCTTACGGGATTTATCTCATTTTCTGTAAAATGTACTGAAAAAACGACTGTTTTTGCAGCGTTTGACGAGATACTTACAGACGGCACAGTATCGCCCTTCAGACTTACGACGTGCAGTGTCTGCGTCTGGGAGCTTGAGGAAGGTGAGTACACCCTTTACACACTTGAACCGTATTCTTACAGATATATAAGCTTCGTATCACTCGGTGCAGGGGCGAAAATAAGTGACGTTTCAATGATAAAATACGAGTTTGACAAAGCTCTTATAACCTCCCCGAAGCCTGAAATGAACGATCCCGTGCTTGATAAAATATACGATGCGGCAATATCGACGTTCTGCCAGAACACACTTGACATATATATGGACTGCCCCTCGCGTGAGCGTGCAGGCTGGCTTTGCGACAGCTTTTTCACCTCCCGCGTCGAATACGCACTTACAGGCAAGGTGACTGTCGAAAAGAACTTCATTGAAAACTTTATGCTCCCCGATAAATTTGAATTTATCCCCGAGGGAATGTTCCCGATGTGCTACCCTGCCGACCATAACGACACGGCGTACATCCCGAACTGGGCAATGTGGTTTATAGTGGAGCTTGAAGAATACCTCAACCGAAGCGGTGACAGAGAGTATATTGACGATTGCCGTGAAAAGGTCTATAAGCTCCTTGAATTTTTCAAGAAATTTGAAAATCCCGACGGACTTCTCAGCCGTCTTGAAAGCTGGGTGTTCATCGAATGGAGCGAGTCGAATAATTACACGCAGGATATCTCCTATCCGACAAATATGCTTTACTGCAAATTCAAGCGCACCATAGCAAAGCTTTATTCGGATACGTCGCTTGAAAAAGAGGCGGACGAGCTTGCCGAGGTAATAAGAAATTACTCGTTTATGGGCGATTTCTTCTGCGACAATGCCGTGTACAGTCCGTCGGGCGAGCCTGTTTTGTCGGGCAAATGTACCGAAAGCTGTCAGTATTACGCTTTCTTTACCGATATTGCCACACCCGAGCTTTATCCCGAGCTTTGGGAAACGCTTTTGAATGACTTCGGACCCGAAAGGAAGCAGACGAAAAAGTGGGAAAGAATACCGTTTTCAAATGCGTTTATCGGAAATTATCTCCGCCTTGAGCTTTTGTACAGATACCGCCTTTACGACAAAGTCACCGACAACATCAAGGGCTATTTTGAGATGATGGCAGACAAAACGGGTACTCTTTGGGAAAATGACACCCCGAGTGCAAGCTGTAACCACGGCTTTGCTTCCCACGTCATATATTGGCTGTGCGGTATTTTCGGTAAAAAATAAACAAAAACAACAAGAAAATCAAGGAAAGTTCGTTGATTTTCACAACTAACTTTCCTTTATTTATTGACTTTAAAAAAATTTTATGATAAAATCAAATTAACCGCAGCTATGAAAGGAAATGATTATGGAAAAAGCAAAAAATATTTCTTTTAAAGTCTTATCGTTTTGTCTGAGCTTCGTGCTTCTGGCAAACCTTATAACGAATATGCCTCTGTCGGCAGATGCCGCCGAGGTCATAACGGTAATTACAGGGTCTGACTATCAGCCCTCATCTTCAACCGATCCGTCACCTGCGTTTGACGCGGTTCTTTCGGGATTGAAGAAAAACAACGTCGATCCGTACGGAATTCTGCTGTGCGGTGACTATTCGGGCGGATTCAGCGCTGATGCAAGTGCCGCAGGTATAAAAGCGATCAAATCCAAGATAAATTCTTACCTCGGCGGATATTCGCACGAAGTATTCGTTCAAGGTAACCACGACCCGTATGCCGCAGGACACGAGGTTGCAAACCTTCTTACCCCGGCAGGTTCTAACGACACGCCTTATTACGGCGTTTTCGTTCTCAACGACGACAATTACGGCTGGTTCAACGGCGATCCGCTCGATATGACGAGTGTCGGCAACGGTATGGGCGGTCATCTGCCTTCAATACAGTCGGCAGCTTCCAATCTCAAGGATTATCTCAACGCAAAGATACTCGAAGGCTACACGAAGCCGATATTTATAGCGGCTCATATTCCGCTTCACTACTCGCTCAGAACGAGAGCGTACGATGACGGTCAGTACGCACTTTACATAGTAGACGTTCTCAACGAAGCTGCCGCGGCAGGCCTTAATATCGTATATCTTTTCGGACATAACCATTCGGGACGTTCCGATGACTACATCGGCGGCGGTTCCGTATATCTTACAAGAGGCGACGTTATGTACGTTTCACAGCCCGGGGATTCCTCAAAGCTTCCCGAGGCAGTTCCGCTTCGCTTCACGTATATGAACGCGGGATATATCGGTTACTGTGCAAACGAAAACCCCGGCGGTAACCACCTCAATATGGCAATATTTGAAATAAGAGGCGACGAGGTTTCCGTAAGACGCTGCGGCAAGGACGGCTTTTTGCCCGTAGGCGCACAGTGTGCATGGTGGCCCCAGCAGGAAAGTGCGGCAACGTACGGCACGACGGATGCCTACCTCAAGGGCGAAACGTCGGGACTTGAAATACTCACACCCGAATTCGGTTCATCAAACAGAGTCGATAACTACTCTTATAAATACGTCCATACAAACGAATTCGTTTCGGGAAATACGTACGTTATTACGGACGGAATAGCCGCAGGACAGGTAAACGCTATAGAATACTCAACGGATTCGGCAACGCTTAAAAAAGTCACCGTAACGACAGATGCCGGCGGCACTTACGTAACAGGGGTAACGCCGAGGGTCGAATGGCGTTGGGATGAAAGAGATTCATCGTACTACGGAACTCTGACAGGCTCGGGCGGAAGATATCTGATGCTTGTAGGAAATTCGGGTGCAACGCTTTCAACAACAAGCTCGTACACCGACACGGGAAGCGGTAACAACCGCACGATGTGGAAGATCTCAAGCGATGCAACAAAGGGGCTTTATTCCTACGTTTATAACTCCTACGCAACGGAAAACAGAGTATATTTAAGAAGTACGGGCAGTACGCTTTACGGACAGTACGCAAGCGAGATAACGAGTGCTACGAAGCCGATGTACGCATTCAAGAAAACAGCCGTATCATCCATCGTTGAAAACGTCGGCATAAGCGGTATCACAAAATACATATTCAAGCCGGGGGCTTATTCTTCCTGGGCAGAATTTGAAAAGGTAATAAGAGCAGGACTCGTCGTTACGGCGGAAAACGGCGGAAACGAGTACACGACGTCGGATTTCACATTCGGCACGTCGTTCGATCCCACGAAGTCCGCAAAAGCTGTCATTACGGTATTTTACCGTGAACAGCCAATCGGTGCGGTAACGGTAGACACAACGAAGTCCTCCTATCCGCTTGACAAGGAAACGGGCGATATCAACGGCGACAACAAGATAAACGCAAAGGATATCGTAAGACTTAAAAAGTATACGAATGATGAAAGCTCGTCATCCATCGTTTACAAAGCATCCGATGTAACGGGAGATTCCGTTATCAACACAAAAGACGTAACGGAGCTTTTCGCAATCGTTGCGGCAAAGCAGAAAAAGTAAAATATAAAATCGAGCAGGGAGCTGATTCAGGTTAGCTTCCTGCTCAATTAATTTTATTAA
>JAZOSS010000100.1:0-6531 GCA_045657205.1 Eubacteriales bacterium | reverse complement strand
GTTTTCTGGCATACGGATCGGATGCTGTCCGGCGGAGAAATGATATTATAAGATATTGCAAAGGCAATGCTTATAAGTATTATCCTTATCGGCGGCAGAACGATACTGTTTATAGCTTTTATGCGTTCTTCTGTCTGATCGCTCTTTGAACATATCTTTTTTATTATTCGCTTTGCTACGGCGGTTATAACGAATTTAAGTGCCAAAAATATAAAAATTACTATTATTGATATTGCTATTCTCGTAAGATATTTTTCGCAGAAGCTGTCAAAGCTGTACGAAAAATTATTGAAAAAATCATTAAAATATTTCATTTTATACCTTTATTAAAACTCCGCTTCTTGCTTCGTTCTGTGGGATGCGGCGGCTTCAAATGCGGAATACAGCAGTTTTGTGTCACTGAGTGAATCGGACAAACTCAATTTTATCTGTCCGTGCTGACGAATAGCGCCCGAATGTGATTTTATGAAATCACCGGGGCCACGCATTTTCAAATCCTGCTCGGCAATTTTGAAGCCGTTACTCGTATCTTTCATTATTTCAAGACGCTTTGCGGCAGTTTCCGACTTTGAACCCGATACGAGCATACAGTAAGATTTTTTGTTGCTTCGTCCGACACGTCCTCTGAGCTGATGAAGCTGTGAAAGACCGAAATATTCGGCGTTTTCAACTATCATCATCGTTGCATTCGGTACGTTTATTCCTACCTCGATAACCGTGGTTGAAACGAGTATATCTATCTTTCCGTCTTCAAAGCCTTTCATTATCCTGCTCTTGTCAGCAGATTTCATCTTACCGTGAATGCAGGCAACGGTGTATTGCGGGAATACTTCATTTTGAAGGTATTCCGCGTGCTGAACTGCCGTTTTTCTGCTTTTTACCGATGATATATAGTTCTGAACGGAAGCATCGTCAGACAAAACACCTATCGGTATTTCTTCGTCCGATGCTTCTTCAACAGCAGGACATACTACGTAAACTTGATGTCCTATGGCAATTTCTTTTCTGATGAATTCGTTTATTCTTGCTCTGTAGTCCTCGTTTACAACGTACGTGCTTATCTGCTTTCTGCCCGGCGGCATCGTGTCTATGACGGAAACGTCAAGATCTCCAAACATAACCTGTGCAAGTGTTCTCGGTATGGGTGTTGCACTCATTACGAGCGTGTGTACGCCCTCTCCCCTTGAAAGGAGCGTTTCACGCTGTACCACACCGAAGCGGTGCTGTTCGTCGCATATAACAAGACCGAGCTTGGAATATACCACTTTATCCGTGAGCAAGGCGTGAGTTCCGACGATTATCTGTGCTTTGCCCGAGTGTATTGCCTCTCTTGCACGTTCCTTTTCGGATTTTACCATATCCGCTATAAGTATCGTGACGTTTATGCCTAAGGGTGTGAAAAAGTCGTAAAGATCGCTGAAATGCTGACGGGCAAGTATTTCCGTCGGAACAAGCAGAGCTGTCTGATATCCGCTTTTGGCTGATATGTATGCCGCACAACAAGCACATATCGTTTTACCTGAACCTACGTCACCGCATACGAGTCTTCGCATAGGTATGCGCTTCTGACTTGTCATATCTTTGTATATTTCGTTCATCGTGCGCTTTTGTGCATCGGTAAGCTCAAATGTAAGGGCATTTTTGAAATCTGTTATATCACATCCCGACATATCGGGTGATGTTTCGCGGAGCGTTTCGTCTTTCCTTTGATAAACGCTTTGTGCGAACGTGTACAGCTCCTCGAACATTATCCGCCGTTTTGCTTGATTGAGCAGGGTAAAGCTCGTCGGTCTGTGCATATAGTAAAGTGCATCCCGTCTTGATAAAAGATTCTCTGCCTCTATTACGTCAGAGGGCAGATTTTCTTTGATGCTCACTTCATTGAGCATACCCATACCGTCAGTAACGGTCTTTATCAGATGAAATATCTGTGCTGTTGACATTCCTTCGGTAGCGGGATATATCGGATAAAGCGGAAGAAGCTCACATCCTTCCGTCAGCTGTTCCATTGCGGGATTTACAAGCTCATACTGACGTCCGAATTTTACTATTTTTCCGTATACTCTGTAAATTGTTCCTGTTTTATACGTCGTTCTCAAATAGCTTTGATTAAAAAACGTTACAGTACATTTTGCCGTGTCGTCAAACGCTGTGAATTTTATAAGAGTCGTATTGTTTTTTACACGTGAAACCGTAGGCGGTGCGGCTATCTTCAATATAAACGAAGCTGTTTCTCCGTCTTGTGCCGATATAAGAGTTTTTACGTTTCCTCTGTATTGGTATGCTCTGGGAAAATGGTAAAGCAGATCCCGAACAGTGGAAATGCCGAGCTTTGCCAATACTTTTGCACGTGATTCGCCTATACCGGCAACGCTTTTAATACTTGTTTTGAGATCTAATGCCATTGTTATTTTTGCCTTTTCCTTTCCTCTTTTACACTTTGTGCAAAAGCTGTCCGTTCGGACTGTCACTTGAGTAATTTATCAATACCCAACTGTTTTCTGAGCTTGAGTCTGTATACTATAATAACGAGCTTAAGCATAATATCTATCATAATGAATGCGACGTTTCCTAAAATAAACATAACAATATAGTATATGTTTGTCTGGAGAGCACCCGTGTAGTTAAGCCCGAGAATGTGCGTGCATGCAACGAGCAAAAGAGCGTACGACGCGTTGAAACAAAGAATTTTGAGTATCCATGATACAAAAGGTTTAAACCTTTCAAAAAAAATTTTTGCCGACGGATACCATCCGAAAAAAAACGCATATACGAAAGCTGTGAATTTTTGCGGAAGTATAATGAGAGATATCACCGATACCACCGCGTACATTATAAGCGGATATTTTCCGCCTATTTCAAGTATCGCAAACAGCATTATAAACAGCGTTATACCTGCAAGAGTAAGGTCAAGTACGCTGAATACCGATGAAAGGTAAAGCGTTACAACCGAAAGAGCGGATAATATGCCGCACAGTGCAAGCGACCTCGTTTTATTCATTTTTTTCTTTGCCATAATGATTCTCCATTTTTGCTGCGGCACCTGATTTGAATTCCATAGTGTGAACTGTTACAGCTTAATAAAGTTTACACCGGATCAACAACCGCCGCCGCAACAACAGTTACAAAGACAGTTTGCACACATAAGCGTGGAACAGATGTCACATATAGCACACTCGTTTGAAGACATAGTTGTTGTATACGCTCTGCCGCCGTTGTTTGCTCTGTTTTGCATCATAGAAAGCGTTTGCCTGTATTCCGCATTGCCCGGGTCCATATCGCAGGCTGTCTGTACCGATGATTCGGCATCAAAATACCAGCCCCTGCTGTAATAAACTATACCTTTTAGAAAATGCCATTCAGCCGTTCTGTCGGAAACGGCAACAGAGTCAAGAATACTGTCGGCTTCAGAATAACGGCGTGAATTGATGTAAACGCGTACGGTGTAATATATACCCGTTTTTGAGCCTGTTGAGCTTGACGTTCCGCCGTAATCGGTATAGTCTCCTTTTCCGCTTCTTATCTTCTGAATACGGTCGTAGGCATCGTTTATTTCCTTCATCTTTTCTTCTGCCTGCGCTTTGAGAGGACTGTCGGCGAAGTTATCGGGGTGATATTTTTTTGCAAGTGATCTGTATGCTTTTTTGATTTCGTCGTCCGTTGCGTCGTTTCTGACACCGAGGACGGAAAAAGGATCTCTGTTCATTAAGTTATTCCTCGCAGACGGTTTCTTTACCGTCTTTATTTGTTGTTATATTTTTTGCCGTGTGTATCATACCGAATGCGGCGATGTTTTCGCAAATGTTTCCGCACGTTTTGTACGACAGCAAAAGACACGCCGAATATACGTGTGAGGCTTCGTTGCATAAAGCGCGGTAAAGCCTTTCGTAAGATTTATCCATATCTGTATTTGATGCGATAAAAGGATTGTATTGTTTGTTTTTTATATCGCTTTCGTAATCTTTAACGGCATCCGCTATATATATAAATCTGCCTGTGTGATATCCCGCTTCGTATGCGGCTGCCTTTTTTTCTTCATCGGATACACCGTATGAGGTTATCTTTCCCATAAGAATACCGAAAACATCTGCGATTTTATCAACCGACTTAGTGTTTTCTTTTTCAAACTCGTATATTTCCGAAAGACGTATCTTGATCTCATCTTGTATTTCGGGAATTTCGGGAGCTTTTTTGTTTATTCTTTTTGCAAAAGGATATAAAAGATAAGCGTACGCTTTTTTTATTCCTCTTGAATCCTTTATATCGTCAATGACGTTATGATATATCAGATAAGAAGATACCGCCGCTGTGTATTCAAGCTGGGGAGTCGGTGCCAAAGAAAGCCTTTTTTTGAAAAAGCAAACGGGACATCTCTTTTTTTCTGCTTTGATCTCTTCTTCAAATATACATATTCTGAGCAGTGCCAGAAAAACGGAATCGTAGCTTAAGGCAAGCCTTGTAAGGCGCGAGGTCTTCTGCCCCATACATCTGCATAAACCGCAGTAGGCGGCTTTGTAAAGCTCGTTTTCTTTAACTTTAAGTTCGGGAATGTAAGGTTTAATCAGTCCAAACATAATTTACATAAATAAAAGCTGTAAGATTTCACCGAATACAATGGAGAAAATGAGTATATACGCCATAAGATTTATGACTTCTTTCTTGTTGCGGTTCGTTTTGAAAAGAGTTATATATCCGACACCTGCCCCCGTTGAAAGTCCTGCAATGACCGCGCCGAAGCCGATAGAGTTTGAAAGGTAAAGCTCTGTTATAACGACCGATACAGCACAGTTCGGAATAATGCCGATCACAGCGGCTAAAACGGGCTGCAGAAAATAGCTTTTATTAAGAAATGCGGCTATCGTTTCCTCGCCTGCCAATTCAGTGATAAGCGTGAAAACAAACGAAACAAGGTAGATATACAAGAAAATCATAGCCGTACGCTTCAAAGCGGAAAGAAAAATATTTTCACTGCAGTCCATCTCGCAGTGGTGGTCTTCAAGTTCTTTTATATCTTCACAGCTTTCACATTCGTGATGGCTGTTGTGGTCGTGGTGATCCGATACTTTCTTTTTCTTGAATATAACCCCGAAAAGATATCCTGCAAGCACGGCAGCAAGTATCTTCATAAGCAAAAGGGGAATTACGGCGGAAAATTTATCGGGATGCGAAAGTATGACGGGAATTGCTTCGTCTGACGTTGAAATAAATACCGCTATAAGCGCACCTGCACTTATCATTCCCGAGGAAAAAAGGTGTGATGCCATAATGCCCATTCCGCATTGCGGTATACATCCGACGATAGCACCGCCGAGCGGCCCGAGCTTTTCACTTGAAAGTGTTTTTGCAAGCTTTATTTCCGTGCGGTGCTCCAAAAATTCAAGCAAAAGGTAAGCGGCAAACAGAAAAGGAACTGTTATAATGCAATCCTTGAGCGTGTGAATCAGTGAATGAATGATTAGTTCTGTCATATTTTCCCTTTGTAATCCCAATATATTTCTAATTTTTTCTATTAATCTTGAGCATTTTAACACATAATTTTAAATTAGAAACGCGAAATGTGAGAATAATTTGAGAACTAAAAAAATATTTGCATAAAATTAAAAAAATACTTGATTTTTTATCGGGTTTATGATAGACTTAATGAGTAAATGTCGGCAGGGCCGGCACACCGTAAAGCGATCACAGAGAGCCGTGGGGGCTGTAACACGGTATCGCATCGGGTAAGCCTTTCTCCCTGCGGTCGGTATTCCGACAGACAGCCGAGGGGAAATAACAGTAGTCTCGGACGGTTGTGCGTTATAGCTTACGAGGGTCCCGCGTTGCGGGAAAATAGGGTGGTACCGCGGAGTATACGGCTTCGTCCCTTTTGGGGCGAGGCTTTTTTCGTTCCTATAAACAAATTTTAAGAAAAGGAATTTCGGTATGAAAGAAAAACTTGAACAAATCAGGCTTAACGCAGACGCTATGCTTGAAGCTGAAAATGCTGATATCGAACAGATACGCGTTAAATTCCTCGGTAAAAAAGGTGAACTTACTTCCGTGCTCAGAGGTATGGGTTCTCTTACAGCCGAAGAAAGACCTGTTATCGGTGCACTTGCAAACGAAGTAAGACAGTACATCGAACAGCGCATCGCAAACGCGGCAGTCGAACAGAAAGCAAAAGAAAACGAAAAGAAGCTTGCAAAAGAAAAGCTCGACGTAACGCTTCCCGGAAGCAAAATAACGATAGGAAAACGCCATCCTCTTTCACAGGTGCAGGAAGAGATAGAAAATATCTTTATCGGTATGGGATTTGAAATAGTGGAAGGTCCCGAGGTTGAATACGATTATTACAACTTCACAGCACTTAACACACCTGAAAATCACCCTGCAAGAGATACGCAGGACACCTTCTATATAACGGAAAACATCCTTCTGCGTTCGCAGACTTCGTGCGTTCAGGCACGTACGATGGAGCATAAAAAGCCTCCGATAAGAATTATTTCTCCCGGTCGTGTTTACCGTTCCGATGCAGTTGATGCGACTCACTCG
>JAZOSS010000099.1:0-17688 GCA_045657205.1 Eubacteriales bacterium | reverse complement strand
CTTCTCTCCACGAATTCAATCCCATGATGGGTCACAGAGGATGCCGTCTTGCAGTAACATATCCTGAAATCGCTGCAATGCAGACAAAGGCTGTAATCAGAGCAGCAATCAATGTTCAGAAGGCTCACGCTGACTGGTCTGTTAAGCCTGAAATCATGATTCCTCTTACAGGTGAAGTTAAGGAACTTAAGTTCGTTAAGAACATCGTTGTTGAAACAGCAGACGCTGAAATCGCAGCAGCAGGTATCAAACTCGAATACGAAGTTGGTACAATGATCGAAATCCCCAGAGCTTGTCTCACAGCTGACGAAATCGCTAAGGAAGCTGACTTCTTCTGCTTCGGTACAAACGACTTGACACAGATGACGTTCGGTTTCTCCAGAGATGACGCCGGCAAGTTCCTCGGCGCTTACTACGACAAGAAGATCTACGAAAACGATCCCTTCGCAAAGCTCGACCAGACAGGTGTTGGTAAACTTATGGATATGTCCATTAAGCTTGGTAAGGGCGTAAATTCCGCTATCCACTGCGGTATCTGCGGCGAACACGGCGGCGACCCCGTTTCCGTTGAATTCTGCCACAAGATCGGCCTTGACTACGTATCCTGCTCACCTTTCAGAGTGCCGATAGCACGCCTCGCAGCAGCTCAGGCAGCTATCAAGGGCTAATTGCTAACAAAATCGCTCGGAGAAATCCGAGCGGTTTTTGTTGCAATGCCCTTGATAAACTATGATTGCCTTCGGCAAGTTATGAGTTATGAGATGCTTCGCATCGTTATAAGTTGCCTTGCGGCAACACTAACATCGTCTGGCAATCATATCATAACATTCGGCATAGCCGAATTCATAACTCTAAACTCATAACTTAAATAATCAGTATAATTTAATATGCAGAAACTTTGAAAGTGTTTTCAAATAATTTCCCACTTTTGCGGATAGCACTACAGGCAGCTATTAAAGAATCTAAATAATTAGGTTTTAAAACAAAACTATACGCCCGAAGAAATTCGGGCGGATTTTTCTATATCTATTGCAAAAAATCTGCATTTTTGTTATAATGTTTAAAAGAGGTGCGATAAGAAATGAAAATCAAACTATGTAGAATTTTTAATGTTTTTAATAAGGCAACAATAATTTACTCGTCAATACTTTTGTTTGCTACCTTGATTGTTGGATTTATGTATAATAATTTTTGGTATGTGATTTTGGTTCCTATTTTCAGTGTTTTTTATTGCTTGAATTATTCTAAATTTTTAAAAGTTGAAAATCAAACCATTACATATAAAGATTTTCAAATACATTCGAATCTTGGTAGAGGTAAAAAATTTAAATATATCAGCAATGAAGTTACGATAAAAGTTGATGAAATAAAGTTTTATCAAAATATTTTTGAAAAAGTTTTCAATGTGGGTCATATAGAGTTTTTAGAAGTTGGTGCGGATAAACATACCGTTTACGGAATCACACATTTTAATGCAAGAAAACAAGAAATTGCAAACAACTTAAAATAATCTTAATTTCCCTCTTTTGCTGATAGCACCACAGGCTACCATCAAAGAAAGCAAGTAATTGCTGACTTTATAAAACAAAACTATCCGCCTGAAGAAATTCGGGCGGTTTTTTTCTACTCATTGTTTTTTATTAAAAAATATGCTATAATAAAACCAAAGTAAAAAAAGTGTGGTGAAAATTCAATGAAGATAATCAGCGATATTAGGTTATATAAAAGTACTGAATTAAATACTCATACCGATATTGGTAATAAAGAAATTAATATTGCCGTTCAGCGCGTAGTTATGAAATTGCGTGAGTATAATTTTTCATTGGGTGAATTTGACCACCTATATTTGAATTTCACTATTTGCAAACCCAAGGGGACTTTTGAACTAATAGACAAAGTGGACCCGTATCACCCTTGGTACAGATACTGCGACATCGGTGTAACACAAAGCGAATACGAGAACTTAACAATTCAACTGGTGTACGAAAAAATCAGTTTAGTTTTAGTTAACCTATTCAATATTCCAGAAGAAGTTATCCAAGATGCAATTACAGAAGCTCAAAAAGGTTCTGTAATGCAAATGTTTTTTAAAGAAAAGAAATCCACAAAAGCAACGGCAACGATTTTTTTAAGATTGTTAGATAGTGGAAAATATTTTCCACTGTTACGCGTAACTGATTTAGATGGGCAGGACCTTTTGTGCAAAGATTTACCTGAAACCATTGACTTAAATATTATTGGCGAAATTCAGTTGTCAGCCAAAAAAGTAACAATCAAGCCGCGAAAAAATGCATTTACAACGGATTTAAAACCAATATCTTTTGAATTATAATTCCCCTCTTTTGCTAATAGTACCACAGGCAGCTATTAAAGAATCTAAATAATTAGGTTTTAAAACAAAACTATCCGCCCGAAGAAATTTGGGCGGATTTTTTATGTTATGGCAAAATTTTATATAATGAATATAAAACCGAGATACAACGGCTGCGATTTGTATTCTGCGCGCCTCCGCCTGTCAACTGCCACAGGCGGGACGGCGCATATTTCCTTCGAAAATATAAGGTACGACTCAAGCAGTTGTTTTTTTTGCCATTGCAAAGTTTAATATTATATGGTATAATTGACGGCAGAACAAAATATAAGAATTAAAACAAAAGAAACTTAAACGGCGGCTTTGGTTTTGTGTGGAGGGCAAAAGAATGAAAAGGATTTTTGCTTTTGTTATGTGTATGACTTTGATGCTTTGCTTTGCTTCCTGTGGAGGGGAAAATGAAGATTATGCAGAAAAGCTTATATCTGCATCAGGTGAACAAGAAAAAATAACAGTATCCGACGTGTTTTCGTTTGAATTTGATAAGGGGTACGTTTTTTCCTCCGATGACTGTTATGCAAACGGCGACGAATTTGCTAAAAAATACGGTCTTGACATATCCATAAGCCAAGTTGGGTACGGCGTATCGGAAAATGTGCAAAGAATCGTCTTTGTGGATGAGTCGGGAGCGTTCGTTTATGAATTTAATTGCCTTTCCGACGATGTGTTTTTTGATGAAAAAGGTGTGATCATCTACCCCGAAACAGTTATAAAAACGGAAATGTCTGACGGCAAACCGTTAAAGATCACGTTTGAAGGAAATAAAGATGTAATTGAGAAAAAACAATAGGGGTAGGTATGAAGTTATTTTTAGAAGCGGTTTGCAAATTTATATTGGGTGTTATTTTGGTGGGAATTATGATATTTGCCCCTGCGGGAACGCTTTCGTTTTTCAACGGTTGGTTGCTTATGGGGATATTATTTATTCCGATGTTTGTTGCAGGAATTATAATGCTTTTCAAAAGTCCCGAGCTTTTAAAAAGCCGTCTTGATGCAAAAGAAAAGCAAAAAGAGCAGGGACTCGTTGTAAAGCTCAGCGCACTTATGTTTTTGGCAGGATTTGTTATTGCGGGGTTTGGTATTCGTTTTGGTTGGTACGTACTTCCGAGAGGTGTTTCGATAGGTGCTGCTGCCGTGTTTCTTGCCTCATATATTATTTATGCAGAGGTTTTGCGTGAAAACGTATACCTCAGCCGTACTATAAAGGTGCAAGAAAATCAAAAGGTGGTTGACACGGGGTTATACGGCATAGTCCGCCATCCGATGTACGGCGTAACCGTTGTACTGTTTTTGTCAATGCCGCTTGTTCTCGGCTCACTTTACTCATTTTTGATATTTCTTGCATACCCGTTTATCATTGCAAAGCGGATAAAGCACGAGGAAAAGTTCCTTGAAAAAGAACTTGACGGCTACATCGAATACAAAAAGAAAGTAAAATACCGTATGATACCGTTTATATGGTGAAAAAAGCATTGTTCCACGTGGAACAATGCTTTTTATATTCTTTATAATGTTCCACGTGGAACATTATTTTTCAATAATTACGACGTTTTCGGGAAGAACTCCTGCACTTTTGTACGCAATTTCTTTTATTTGGGCTATCTGATTGGGTAAAAGTGCCTCTTCATCGTTCTTGACGATGATATTTATACCGTTACCCGACAAAACGGCAACACATTCCGAAAAGCCCTTTGATTTCACAAGCTCCTCAATATTTGCTTCTTTTTCAATTTCGGAAGCAATTCTTGCAATATCTGCCATAGCGGAAGCGGAAGCTTCATTCGATGCACCGGAATCTACGACTGTCTGAAGTACCTCTATTGCTTCATCCCTTGCTCTGTTTCTGTTTATGAGCGATACGGAGAAATAATCGTCCGTTTTGTCGGAGTTCTCAATTCCTGCATCTGCCGTAGGTGCATCTATGGGGTTTTTGTCAAAAATAAACCAGTTTAAATAAATGACAAGACCTATAACGACGACCGTACCTGCAATAACGAGATTTCTTTTGCCTATCTTTTCAATTATTTCCTTGAAGTCTATCTTCTTTCTGTCGGGGTTTTCAGTTTTAAATATCTTCATGATCTACCTTTCTTCGGTCAATTTCCCGAAACGTATATTTTTGCGCTTGAAAGTCCGTACGCACACGACAAAAGTCCGATAATTTTGCTTTGTATTATCGGATCGTCGCCGTTTTTACAAACGACCGCAATGCCGCGTATCTTCGGTTTTACCACGCTTTTTATGAGAGCCTGCCCGCCGACGACGGCACATTCGCTCGTTTTTGACGTCCTTGTAGCTTCATTTGAGCTTTTTTCCGTTACTTCCTGCACGTTTTCAGCGTATATGTATTCTTCTTCCGATTCTGCCGTTACAATTACGGTCGCCTCCCCTGCACACACCTGCGATACCATTTGTTCAATCTTATGCTCGATGCCCTTTATATATTCCTCACTTGCCGTTTTTTCACCGTTTTTTTCAGTACCGTCACCCGATGAAAAAACAAGGATAAGAGTCCCCAAAAGGGCAAGTGCCAAAAGTATTGATGCCGACTTGTTTTTTGTGATAAATGATCTGAAATCCGTCATTCTTCAAACCTCACCGTTACACATTTTCCAAACGTATCCGTCAAATGCTTTTTTATCCCCGTTATTTTAACGGCGTTTGAAAGTTCCCGCACCGAAACGGTAAGGGACTGTATTTCAAGTGATGAATAATCCTCTGAAAGCGTTACCAGCACGGTTACATCCTCCTTATTTATGCTGAATTTTTCACATATTTCCGATGATACGGCATTCTCTATATTCTCTTTCGTTTTGCTTACTATCATATCGTAGGTCTGATCTGTCATATCCTCAATTTCAAAACTTGGCATTTTCAGCGTGTTTTCAAGCTTTCCTCCTTTAAAGGAGGAAAAAACGAAGGCGATAAAAACGAGAGATACTGCGAGCTTTACGTACTTTTTCAGTCCCCCGTCCGGCATTATCATAAGAAAAAGGGACGTGATGATGCTGACACATACGGTGGATATCAAAAGCTCTCTCATAATGATACCTTCATAAACGCACCGCAGAACACGGAAAAAACGACGAATGAAAAGCAGCACAGCGCAATCATAACAGAAAGGATATCTCCGCAGGTGTCCATCAACCGTACTTGACGCTTCAGCAAAAGGCTTTGCGATATAATTTCGGATATGTACAGCATTGCCTTGATACCGCAAAGGCAAAGCACGGGCGGTGCGAACGTCAGCAAAAGAACGACGATGCCCGATGCTCCCGCTGTCACCTTCAGTGACGAAAGGCTGAAATACACGGCGTCGTACGCATCGGAAAGCGACGAACCGACTATCGGAATGAACGAGCCTGCGGCAAATTTCACACCTTTTTTAAGCACCCCTTCGGAAAGTGAGGAAAAAGCACTGCCGACGGTGAAAAAAAGCGAACAGACAAAACCGCACGCCGTCAGTATAAAAACGCACGTTTTTTTAACTATGGACGATATTTCCGAAAGCTCCGTATTTTCCTTTACGGTGTTTGCAACCGTTATCCCGAACATAGCACACATCAGGGGAAAAAGCACGCCCGACAGCACCGACTGTATGCCGAAAAGTATTACCGAAAGCGTTGAAAAAGAAAGCTGTGCCGTGCCTATATTCCCACTGAGTCCTTGAATTGTGCAAGTTATACCGAGCAGAGCCGTCATAAAAGTGATGCTTGACTGCAAGCACAGCATTACAATATCAAAAGCCGTTTGCATAAGAGAAAACAAAAGAATACCGCAAACGACGGTTCCTGCAAGTCCGCATATATCATCACTATCGGAAAACGAACTCTTTAGAGATGAAATAACACCCGATAATATCAGCGCACACAAAAGTGTGAAAAACGACTTTTTGAAATTCGGTGCAAGTCTTTTTACTGACTCTTTCATATCAGAAAAAATATTGTCGTTACCTTTTATAAAATCATTTGTGTAATTTTCGATATCACCGTTTGTTATTTTGTTTATTTCACCGTCAATATACGGAGAAAGAGAATTTGAAATATCAAGCTCCGAAGCGTTTGCAGACAGTTGAAAAGAAGTGCACAAAATACATATTAATAAAGAAAAGTAAATTATTTTTTTCATATATAAGATAAAGCGAGCGTTGTTATTTCCTTTATAAGCGGAAGGCAGACGACGATTATCGAAAGCTTGCTTACGCTTTGAAGTCCCGATGCTATCGCCCCTTCCCCGATATCCTTACAT
Source organism: Eubacteriales bacterium (assembly GCA_045657205.1). GTDB lineage: Bacteria > Bacillota > Clostridia > Oscillospirales > CAG-272 > RGIG7213. The sequence continues at coordinate 11,069 of JAZOSS010000099.1, read as the reverse complement.
ATTTCACCGCAGACGTTGCCGAAAAATCCGATGCAAAGCGATTTTAGCACGTACGGCATATATTCCCCGAAGCCCGACTTTTCCGAAAGAGTTACGGCGTACTCTATGATCGGTCTTATGTTTACTATGCACAGCGACAAAAGCCAGACGGCACAGCAGACGGAAAGCAGCGTTCCCATCTTTTCGTGCGCCGTGCGAACAAAAAGAACGAGAAACGACAGGACGAGTGCCAAAAAAGAAACGAAGGCGATATTCATAACCCGAATATTGCTTTTACTGTGCTGATGAGCGAGGATATCCTCGTCAGTAACATCAGCATAACGATTATTATACCTGCAAGAGATACGAGCATTGCCTGCTCGTCACGGCCGCTTTTCGAAAGTATCTGGTACGCAAAGGCGACGAGAATGCCGACGCCTGCCACCTTTATGACAAGATCAATATCCACTTTATTTTCCTATAAAAAAACGATGATAAGGAGAATACCGAAAAACGGCGGAAGCGTAAGGTACAGCTTTTGCTTTTTCGGCAGATCCTTTCGAAGCTCTTTTATATACTCCTCCGTTTTAGTAATAATGTAATCAAATTCCTCTTTTTGCTCTTTTACGCTCGTTTTGCCGATCTTTGAAGAAAAGTCCCCGACAAGCTCCGTCATTCTCGGTGATAACGGATATTCAAGGCACACGCGGTAAAGGTCCTTTTCCTTGCAAAGCTTTTCAAAAAAGCCTTCCTTTTGAAGATACGGTGCTGACAGCTTTGAAAAGACCGTCTGCACGGGTGCTCTTTTAACGCAAATAAGCTCACGTATCCTTCGCATAACGCCCAAAAGCTCCTCTGTATACCGAAGCTTTTTTTGACTTTGGAGGTACATAAGAAGACCGAACAGCATACTGCTTGAAAAGACGATGACAGAACCTAAGATACGCATTTTATATCAAACAAAACCGTATTTCCGCACCGTGTAAGTCCTGCGTAATATTCAAAAACGCGTGCTTCGTACAGCTTTTTTACAAACGGACGGCGCAAAAGCTCGTCAAATGATGAAGCGTGGCACGTGGCAGTAAAAGGAACGCCTGCGTTTGCCGCCTCAATTATTCCCGAAGACTCGTCAGAGCCTATCTCATCGCAGACTATCATTTGCGGGCACATCGTGCGGACGGCACTTTCAATGCACCGTGCTTTTTCACCGTTTAAAAAATAATCCGCAAGCGGAAAACGGCTGGCTGAAAGCTCAGATCGTGCATCTATCACAGCACACCGTATGCTGTTTTTGGAAAAATTCCTTATCATATCCTTCAAAACCGTCGTTTTGCCGACTCCCGGGGGTGAGTAAACGAGCGTTGAGGATATCCCCGTTTTTTCAAAAAGCGCATCAGATACCCCCAAAACCTCTTTAGGCAGGCGGATATTCACCGAATTTATAAAATAGACCTCGCCGTTTGATGAATACGTCGGGGCAATACCTGCACGCATACCGTTTTTCATACTGATGAAGCCGTTTTTTATCTCGTCCTCGTGGCTGTGGTAGGAGCCGTCGCAAAGCCTCCTTACACATTCTTCAATATCGTCCTCCGTGCATATGACGGGCTTTTTGCACACGTTTCCGTTAAGGTCGAAAAAGATATCACCGAAAGACGTTGAAACGGAAAGCGCACCGCCTGCCCTCAGGCGTATCTCGTTTATCTCTTTTGCCGTCTTTTCGTTTTTTAAAATAAACAGGCAAAGAGCGTTACCGAGTGTTTGCGGCAGATACCGTATTGCACCGTTGACGGAAAGATATGAGTCTGTTTTTATCATAAAAAAATATCTCCGAATAAAGGATGTACATCCTAATAATATTCGGAGATATTCGGATATATTACTTTTATCTTCTCGGATCGTACGAGCTTAAAGCTCCCTCGTCCTCACTTACCTTGTACGTCGCTTCGTAGGAAAGATAAAGCTCGGAAAAATCCTCACCGCTTACCGTGCTTTGGACTTTGGCAAGGTGCGACGGCAAGCCCTTTTCAATAAACATAACGAGGTTGTAACCGTTTTCGGTTTTTATTATTTCAACGTCGTGTGCCTTTCTTGTTTCATCAAAGCACCAGCCTGAAATGCCCGAAGCTGTGTTATCAAGCTCGGATACCGTACGGTTTTCGTAAAGACCGCCGAGGTAACGTGTGGCAAGATCACTCGTTTTTTCAAGTGCGAGGTTTTTAAATACGTCATAGTCACAGCCGTTTTCAAGAAGCACGGCTTTTGCATCCTCCGCTGCTTTTTTTGCGTCGTCTTCCGTTTTATATTCGTCAAACGAAAACAGGATATTTCCAACCGTTACCGTGTCCTCCTCTGTATGCTCGGGCAGCTTTGTCAGAAGATATACGGAATAGGAATGTAAAACTTCGTTGTGGTAAACGTACGCGTCGGATATTTTTCTTTGATTGTCGAACAGCCATTCGGTGACGATGTCACCTTCCGAATACGCATAGTTTTCGGCAAACGATGAATCAACTGCCGCTTTCAGCTCTTCATCCGTTATATTATCGTTCGTCTTTTTCAAGACGTCCGTAAGCTTTTTAGTAAATTCATCGGAATTTTTTGCCGTTTTTATCTCGTTTGCGTAGCTTTCGGCATCAAAAGAGGTAACACCGCCGCTTCCTTCACCGTATTTTACTTCATATCGGCGGAAAGAAACCGTGGAAAAATGCTTGTAGTATTTTTCGTAGTAGTCGAAAAGCTCGTCGCCTATAAGATTTTGGGCGCTTCTTTTTTCGTATTCGTACTTTACGGCAGTATATTCAAGGATAAGACAGCGCAAAATGTCCTCGTTCGTTATCCCCTTGCCGTATTTTGAAGCGTCGTACGATGCAGCTCTTTTTTCAAGTGCCGATCTTTCAGCATCGGTAAGCGTTATTCCCTCGGCTTTAGCCGCCTCGGCAAGGATAAGCGTTTGCTTTACGTGTGCTTTTGCACTGTTTGCAAAATAATCGTACCACGTTCCGTCGAAGTAGTGCTGTGAGTGGAGCGACTTCGTTATGTCGGGATACATACCGAGCTGTTTCAAGTCGTCCCCCTGCATTGATGTGAAGCCGTAATATCCGTCGGTGAAGAAAAATGAGTACATCGCAAGGTCAACGCTGTAGCTTTCACTCGACATAACGACCGTGCTTTGCTTATATTTGTTCGTTCTTTTATACATACTGACGGAAAAGATAACGCATCCGATAATGAAAACGATAGCGAGAACAAGGCATATTACGACCGTTTTGCGCCTTTTTTTCATCCTGACTTTTTCGGCTTTGTCCTTTTCGCGTCTGAACTCTTTTTGTCTTTGGACGTTATTGCTCATCAGACTTTAAGACCTTCGAGAAATTCTTTGGATATTTCAACGGGATACGCCTTTTGCTTTTCTTCGTAAAGCTTGTTGAATTTTTCGCCTTCAACGGCTGCCTTTACGCTCATAACGTAACCGGGCAAGCCTTCGGAAACGAAGTAAATGATGTGATAGCCGTGAGACGTTTTAACGATCTCAACGTCACCGGGCAGGCGTTTTTCATCAAAGGACCAGTCGTTGAATTCCGTAACCATAGTGCCTTCGCTGAAGTTTTCGTAAATACCGCCGTTTGTGTTTGAGCCGGGGTCGGTCGAATACTTATTGGCAAGGGATGCAAACGTGTCCTCGGTCTTATCCGATGCGTTGTATTCATCGAGTATCTTTTTTGCGTCCTCTTCCTTTTCAACGAGTATATGGCGTACCGAAACGGTTTTTGAGTCGTTGGGATGAGCAGGCTTTTCAATAAGCGCAAAGTAAAGGGTGTGATCCTTTTCTGAGTCGATAAGGTTTTTTTCGCCCTCGACGCGTGCAGGATCCATTGCCCATTTTACGATCTCGTAATCCTTGTACTGATCCGTATAAGTGAAGTCTTTATACGCACTTGAAGAAACGTAATATTCAAGATTTTCTTTCGTTATATCGGGAAAATAAGTTTTAAAGAAATCCTCTGCTATCTTGTCAAATTCCTCGGGAGTCGTGCAGGCGGAAAGCTTTGCGCCGATTGCATCCGCTTCCGCTTTCGTCGGGAGAATGTACGATGCGTTTTCGGCATCCGTTACCGTGTCGTCAGCCTTGTATTCTATTGCAATAAGGCGCATATCGACAAGGTCGTAAAGTATTCTGTTTTTCTCGTATTCGGCGGTTATTTCGTCGTCTGTCGCCTTCGTTACTTCTTTTAAATGCTTGTTGTATTTGTCGGAAAGTGCTTCCCTTACGATACACGTTTTTACGGTGTCTGATGAAATGTACGTTATAGCTTCGGGGAGCTTGTATTCGGCAGCTTTTTGTTCAGCCTTTGCAAGCTCGTCGTCGGTTAAGGCGATACCCTCCGCCTTTGCCGCTTCGGAAAGCGTGTACATATATTCAAGATACGAGCCTATGCTCTTGTTGAGATAGTCGTACCAAGTGGTATCCGTCATAATGAACTGCGATTTAAGCGAATACGCATAATCGGGGATCGTACCGCCGTAATATGAAAGATAACTGCCGTTTTGTTCAGCTACGAGCTGTGCCAGCTGATAGTAGTAAAAATAAAATTCTTCGCTTGTGATGTCGGTATTTCCGCATTTCGTGATAATGGGGGTGAGATGTTCCTCGGTGGGAAATTCCGTGGGGATCCTCAGATCCTCTTCTTCTGTCGTATCTCCCGTACCGACGGACGCCGAATCGCCTTCCGTTTCTTTATTTTCGTAAACGATGGTGCAGGCGTTCATCGCAAGACACGAAAAAGCAAGCAGTCCCGCTATTATTTTTGTTTTTATATGCTTCATAAAACATATCCTTTCTTTTAATTCTATTTATTATATATTATGCAAAACATACGTTTCTACCGATAAAATGTAAATTAAAACCCTTCTGCGTGACGGATGTGTGACGGATTTCGGAATATTGAGCGCGTAAAATTTCAAAAAGCTATTTAAAAAAGGCTGAAAATATGATATAATATCGAAAACAAAGGAGTTTTTTATGAAAATTTTATCCGACCTTCACATACATACGTCGTTTTCCTTCGATGCGGAAAACGCATACGATCCGTTAAACACCGCAAAAGCGGCTTACGAAAAGGGACTTTCGGCTGTTGCCCTTACGGATCACCTTGAAATAAACAGCGAGATCGAACATATATTCCCGCCCCTTGATTTTGAAAACCGCAGGGTTGAATGTGTAAAAGCCAAGGAAGAAATGAAAGGCAAGATCACCGTTTTGCACGGAATTGAGCTTGGCCAGCCGACACAGTACCCCGAATTTGCAAAAGAATGTCTTAAAAGAGAAAATTACGATTTCGTTTTAGGCTCGCTTCATAACGTGCGCGGTATGCCCGACTTTGCGCTTATCGACTACTCAAAGTATAACGAGGAGGATTTTGTAAACCTCTGGGAGGTATACTTAAAGGAGCTTTACGAGCTTGTGAATTTTGACGGGATAACCTCGCTTTCCCACCTTACGTATCCGCTCAGATACTACAAAAAGGCAGGCTTTGAGATAGATCTTTCAAAATATTCCGAGCAGCTTTTCAAAATACTGAAAACAGCCGTGAAAAGAGGGATGATGATAGAGGTAAATTCCTCGGGCTTCCGCCAGGGTATGGGGTGTCCTTTGCCCGATAACTTCGTTTTGTCCGTGTACGAAAAGGCAGGAGGCGTGCTTATAACGACAGGCTCTGACAGCCACCGCCCCGAGGATATCGCAGGCGATTACAAAACACTTGAAGAATATATAAAAGGAAACGTTATTCCGTACGATCCCAGCTGAACTGCGTCGGTACACCGACGGAGCAAAGCTCTTTGAAATTTCCCTGCCGTAATACTTCATATACGGCAATAGCGGCGGAGTTTGACAGATTAAGACTGCGAAGACCGTCACGCATGGGGATCCTCACGCACGTGTCGGGGTTGTCTTTTAAAAGATCTTCCGGAAGACCCTTCGTTTCCTTTCCGAAAACGAGGAAAACACGTTCGGGATATTCGAACTCGGTGTGGTTTCTCGGCGCTTTCGTCGAGAAAAAGTACATTTTTTCGTCTTTGTTCTTTTCAAGAAAATCAGAAAGACTGTCGTAATACGTTATATCGAGCAGGTGCCAGTAATCAAGCCCTGCTCTTTTTAATTTTCTGTCGTCGATTTCAAAGCCCATCGGCTTTACAAGATGAAGACTTGCGCCGACTGCCGCACACGTTCTTGCAATGTTTCCCGTGTTTTGCGGTATTTCGGGTTCAATAAGTGCGATGTTTATGTTGTTTTTTCCGAACATTATTATTTTCCTACGTATTTTTCAATTATAAATCTGGGGCGTTCTTTCGTTTCAAGGTAAATTTTTCCGATGTATTCACCGACGATGCCTATTGCAAAAAGCTGAAGTCCTCCTATTGCCCAGATAGATACGATGAGCGACGTCCAGCCGAGCACCGTGTGTCCCATAAAGTGGCGCACGAGCGAGTAAACGAGCATGCCGACACTTGCAAGAAGCAGTAAAATACCGAGTGTCGTTATAAATCTTATCGGCTTTACGGAAAGCGACGTTATTCCGTCAATGGCAAAAGACAGCATCTTTTTAAGCGGATACTTGCTTTCTCCGTGCTCCCTTATTCCTCTTTCGTAAAGAACCGTGTCGGTTTTAAAGCCTATCATCGGGACGATACCTCTTAAAAAGAGGTTTACTTCTTTGAAATTTTCAAGCTCGCAAAGTGCACGGCGGCTCATCAAACGGTAGTCGGCGTGGTCGTATACGACCTCCGCGCCCATAAAGCGCATAAATTTGTAAAAGCCCTGCGCCGTTGCACGCTTGAAAAGCGTGTCCTTTTCTCTTTTACTGCGTACGCCGTAGACTATCTCACAGCCGTCTTCGTACTTTTCGAGCATCTTTTCAACAGCACCGATGTCGTCCTGAAGGTCAGCGTCGAGCGATACGGCGCAGTCACATTCGTCCTTCACTGTCATAAGACCTGCCAAAAGTGCGTTCTGATGTCCTTTGTTGCGTGAAAGCTTGATGCCCTTGATAAGCGTGTTTTCCTCGCTGTATTTTTCTATAAGGCCCCAGGTGTTGTCCTTTGAGCCATCGTTTACGAAAACGATACGGCTTTTTGACGATATCCTGTTTCTCTTTATCATATCGTCTAAAAGCTCCGTCAGAGCGTCCTTCGTTGTGGGAAGTGTTTCTTCCTCGTTGTAGCACGGAACTACGAGATAAAGTATCGTACTCATTTCATTTCCTTTCTTATTTCCAGAATTCAAACGTGTCTTTAAGCGTTGCCGATATCACGGTGTTGCCGTATATCGAGCAGGAATATTCCCATATAAGCGCAACATTTATGATAAAAGTTATGAAAAGCGATATAGCGCAGGCATACTCGCATATACGCTGAACGGTCTTGTTTTCGGAATATTTTTGATACATCATAAACAGCAGGATGAATGCGCAAACGGTCATTTGCCACGTGAAGTCAACGCAGTAGCGTACGCCGTAGCCGCTTTCCCAGATAGAATAAATGACGGCAAACGGCAGAACCGCAAAGCAAAGAAGCCACAAAAGCACAAACGGCAGGCGCTTCTTCTTTTCAAGCGTTTTGACACCTCTGGGAAGAAGCAAAACGGAAAATACGGCAGGTATTCTGAAGAATATACCCGTTGATATTCTGTTTGCAATGTAGTAAAAGCCGTTTACGCCGAGGTCGGAGAAGTTCGAGGATATAAACGGAAAATCGGGCTTTACGGAGGGGAATGCAAACAGGAAGTTGTAAAAGCCGATAAGTGCCATCTGGGGAGAAAATTCACTTCTCGTAAAGTCGTTTATCGTAAGGGAATACTGTATTCCGAAGTCAACAAACGAGTCGAAGCGGGCGTAGTTGTATATCATCTGCACACCGCCTATTACGGCAAACGGAATGAAAGCGTAAAGAGCTGTGGGAATAAAGCTCTTTTTCTCTTTTATAAGGGAGATAAGATGTAAAACGATGAAAGCAACGGCGGCAATGCACCAGACGGCTGTCGTCGGGCGGGAAAGCACGGCAAGGGAGAAAAATACGCTTGAAAGACAAAGCTTTACCTTCGATACGTTATCTGAAAGAATACCCGAGCTTATGAGGAAGTAAGCGCCCATGCAAACGAACATAAAGCCCGAATTCTGTGCTATTTCGTAGAAATTGGGAGTTACGAAGCAGAACCATATGCCCGAGCCCAGAAGGACCGTCAGAAGCGACGATATATAAAGCCCCACGCTTATATTCGAAAAAAATCTTTCGCAAAGCTTTTTAAAGAACAGCGCAAGGAATACAAGACCTGCCGCACCGAAAAGAAATACTGCCCAGACTGTTGAAAAATAATATCCCGTTATAATGTGAAATGGCAGGAATAAAAGTACGACGGGTGCTATTCCGTAGTAGGAATAATATTTGCCCTCGTACATAACGTGATCCCAGGCGTGTTTTACACCGCTTGAGTTTCTTTCCGCCCAGTCGTAGGGGTTTTTAAGGGCAAGAAGCTCGTCTTCCACTTCTCTGTCGAGAGTTATATTGCCCTTTTCAAAAGCGTCAACAAGCTCTTTCGTTATCTGATCTCCGCCCGTTTGGAAAAGGGACGTTTCAAATATGTTTGAAGTGAGCAAAAGGGCTGAAACAACGCAGATCATACATACGACGGCGGTTATCGTTTTCACGACCGCGCGGGAGTCTGAAAGCTTTTGTGAGCATACCCGTGACTTCAAAAGGAAGTATCCGAGGTAAATAACGAGAAGCGTTACAAAAACACGGATCGGTGAAAAGCTTATCGGAATGTCACGGTTTATCTGTACGGAATTTAACTGCACCGTGCCTTTGAAATTTGAAAATTTGATCTTTATATCGCCTGCGTTACCGGAAAATTGGCAGTTTACGTACTTCGTACGCTCTGCCCCCTGCGTTATGCTTCCGTTTACGAGGTTCGTTCTTATCGAATACGACGAGTTCGTTTCATCGGTAAAGTCCACGTTGTACACAGCGGAGGAGTTTTTTTCAAGCGTTACGTCGATGTAAAGGGTGCCGATTTTTTCATTTATCCCCTTAAATTCTATATAAGGTGACTTTGAATTGCTTACGTACACGCCGTCTTTGTATTCAAAGCCCTGAAGGGTTGCGCTCGTTATATCAAGCGTTGACTCTTTGTAGTCCTTACCGAGCTTGAACGACGTAAAATTGAAAATGAAAATTTCAGTCAAAACGGTGCAAATAAGCACTAAAAGAGCCAAAAAGGCACGATTTTTCATAATGTTTTTTATCTTCTTCATAATTATCTCCGTTTATTGCCGTTTGATTTTTCAACGGCACATTTATACATAATACATTATAATTAATAATTGGTAACAATTCAAGAACTATCGGTTATCTTTTTTACATCATTTGATTATAAAATAAACTATTTTACGCAAAAAACGAAAAAAAATCAAAAAGACCTTGATTTTCTTCGTCGCTTTATATATAATATACTGTGAATAATTTTATAAAGGCAAAATATGCCGAAAAAAGAAGAAGAAAAATGACTGTACTCAATTACGTGCTCGGGATGTATAAAACGAACTGCTATCTGCTTTATACCCCCGAAGGTGCTGTGATAATAGATCCTGCGGACAGATCGCCGTATCTTATTTCAAAGCTTGAAGAAAAATCGCTGAAACTACACAAAATACTTCTCACCCACGCACATTTTGACCATATACTTGCCGCAAACCCCTTAAAGGATGAAACGGGGGCGGAAATATGTATAGGCGCACGGGATGATGACGGGGCAAGGGACGTCGAGAAATCGTATCTTTTACAGCTCGGCAGAACGAGCAGAGGCGTTTGCGCCGATACTCTTTTAAACGACGGCGATACCTTTTCCGTCTGCGGTATGGATTTTACCGTAATTGAAACGCCGGGACACACGAAAGGCTCGGTGTGCTACGTTTGCGGACGTGATATCTTCTGCGGCGATACGGTATTCAAAGACGGCTTCGGCAGATGCGACCTTTACGGCGGTGACGAAGGAAAAATGGTGTCTTCCCTTCTTACCTTGCGTAAATTTTTTGAAGAAAACGGAACGGATTACGTTTTGCACCCGGGCCACGGGGGCAAGCTTTCCGCCGAATATTTTATAAAACAAACCGAATTTCTTAAAAGAGGCAAAATATGAATTATACAGAAATTGCAAATATGCTTTTCCCCGACGTAACGCTTACCGTCGAGGATATAGAAAAAAGATATCCCAAAAGAGAGCTGCCCGAGGGCGCTAAAGTCACGAGATTTGCTCCGTCGCCGACAGGCTTCGTCCATTTCGGAGGACTTTTCCCATCAACCGTTTGCGAAAGACTTGCACATCAGTCGGGCGGTGTCTTTTATCTGCGTATAGAGGATACCGACGACAAGCGCGAAGTCCCGGGTGCTGCTCAGGCACTTATAAAAACGCTTGCTATGTACGGTATCAATTTCGACGAGGGCGCGTCCCTTGACGATGACGGAAACATCTGCGACAAAGGCGCGTACGGCCCGTACAAGCAGTCGGCAAGAGCCGAAATATACAGAGTATACGCCAAAAAGCTCGTAAGTGAGGGCAAGGCGTACCCCTGCTTTACGACCGAAGAGGAGCTTGAAGCACTCAACGCACAGGATAAAAAGGCAGAGGTAAAGAGCCGTGAATGGACGGCAGAGCTTGAAGCACAGCAGAAAGCGGAAATGCTCGCACTTCGCAATATCACCGAGGAAGAAATAAAGGAACATCTTGAAAAAGGACATCCGTTCGTTTTGCGTATGCTCGCAAGCGGTGACGGAGAAAAGAAAATAAAGGTAACAGACCTTGTAAAAGGAACGCTTGAGCTTCCCGAAAACGACAAGGACGAGGTTCTTTTAAAGAGCAACGGCATCCCGACTTACCATTTTGCACACGCCGTTGACGACCATCTTATGGGCACGACGCACGTCGTAAGAGGTGAAGAATGGCTCCCGAGCTTGCCAAGACACCTCATGCTCTTCAATTATCTCGGATTCAAAGCGCCGAAATATCTGCACATAGCGCAGATAATGCGCCTTGA